>JANLRX010000391.1:0-11597 GCA_031362025.1 Chloroflexota bacterium | reverse complement strand
CGTAGTGGCTAAATAGTTATCGATTATGCCATTCGCGGACGCTAACGGGATTCGGATCGCATACGAACTGATCGGCGCAGAGCGCGACGGCACGCCGCTGGTGATGACGCACGGGTTCGCCGGGCCGGCCACGCGCTACTGGCGACCGGAGATCGAGGTGCTGGCGGAGAAGCGGCCGCTCCTCATCTACGATGTGCGCGGTCACGACCTGACGACTGTGCCCGCGGACCCGGCGACGTACTCGATGCCCACGTTCGCGGCGGACCTCGCGGGGTTGCTGGACGCGCTCGGGATCGAGCGGGCGCATGTTGGCGGCGTCTCGATGGGCGGGATGATTACGGCGCAGTTCGCGGTGGATTACCCGGAACGCTGCGCCTCCGTGATGTTGTGCGATACGACCTGCGGGAACAGCGATGGGGACGATCCCGCGGGCAAGTGGGAGTCGCGGATGCGGGAAGGCATCAGCATGCTCGGGCACATGGTGGGCAAGTACGGGCTGGCGGAGACGATGCGCCGCGAGTGGGAGTGGAAGCAGGAGAACGACCCGCACCTGGCGGAGAGTCCGTACTCGGTCGAAGATGACCACGCTCGCCTCAAGCTGATGACGCCGGAGGGACACATCGGTGCGGGCAGGGCGATCATCGAGCGGCCGGACCTGCGCGAGCGCGTGCGGGCGATCGCCGCGCCGACGATGGTGATGATCGGCGAGTGGGACGATTTCCTGCCGTGCGCCCTGCGGGACCACGATCTGATCCCCGGATCGCGGCTGGTGTTGCGCGAGCGGTGCGGCCACGGCTCGCGGTGGCGCGCGGAGACGTTCATCGCGGAGGTCGAAGGGTTCCTGGCCGATGTTGAGGCGGGGCGGCCCGTGGCCGGACCTGCGGGATACCTGGCGGGATGAACGGTGAAGCCCCCGCCACGTAAGGTAGTCGTAAGGATTTCGGCGTAGCCTAGCAGAGAGACCATTCGATGCTAGCTGAAACGCGATACGATGCCGCAGTGAGATCGGACCGTATTCTCGTCGTCGAGGACGAGCCGATGGTCGCGGAGGTCGTCGAGCGCTACCTCCGCCGCGACGGCTATGATGTTTGCGTTGTCCACGATGGGATCGCTGCTATGGAGGCGTTCGCGAGCAGTCAACCCGACCTCATCGTGCTGGACCTCATGCTCCCGGGCATCGATGGGGCGGAAGTCTGCCGCCGTATCCGGGCCACATCCACCACCCCAATCGTCATGCTCACCGCTCGTGGCGACGAAGTCGACAAGCTTGTCGGACTCCAGATCGGGGCCGATGACTACATAACCAAACCCTTCAGCCCGCGCGAACTCGCTGCACGAATCAAAGCGGTGCTCCGCCGCTCCGGATGGCAGTCGAACCTCGACGGCGACGCCCTGCGCTTCGGTGAGCTACGGATCAATGCTCGCACCCGCAAAGTCTCCGATGCACGCGGCGAACTTCAGTTGACGGCCCGCGAGTTCGACCTCCTTCACTTCCTGGCGCTGCATCCAGGCCAGGTGTTCACACGAGTGCAACTCCTGAAGTCAGTGTGGGATTTCGAGTTCGCTGGAGACGACAGCACCGTGACCGTCCACATGCGCCGCTTGCGTTCGAAGGTGGAAACAGATCCATCGAGGCCTGTTCATCTGAAGACAGTATGGGGAGTGGGGTACAAGTTTGAGCCGTAGTCAGGACTCAGCCGGATCAGCCCTGCGCGCGACCACACCATGGCTCGTAGCTGTTCTGGCATTGACACTAGCCATCAGCGCCGGCGTGCTGCTGGCCGAACTCCTCATGTCACCGCCACCCGGCGAATTGCGGGAGCTCGGCGTCTATCTTGCGATCTCCGGTGTGGCCACGGCGGGCGTCGGTTGGCTGGTTTTGCGTCTAGCCGATCGGTACGCTCCTCTCCCGATTTGGGCCAAGGCATTCCTCGGGAGCGTCATCGCCGGAGCCGTCGCACTCCTGAACGTCGTTATCGTGGCACAGGCGATGTTCGTGTCGACGGCGCACGATCTGAAGGTGCTCATCTCGGTGATAGTCTTCAGCGCGGTCGTCACGGCGTTCTTCAGCCTCTGGATCGCTACCGCGGTCTCACGCCGTGTCTCCAACGTTGCGGATGCTGTTCGCCGGCTGGCCGCCGGGAATCTTTCAACCCGCATTTCGGACAACTCAACTGACGAAGTCGCGCGCCTCGCCGCCGACGTAAACCTGCTCGCAGCACGACTGGAAGCCGGCGAAGAGCAACGCCGCAGCCTTGACCACGAACGCAGGGAGCTGACGACGGCCATCTCACATGATCTTCGCACCCCACTTTCGAGCCTGCGCGCAATGGTCGAGGCGCTCGACGATCATGTCGTCGACGAACCGGCAGAAGTCACGCGTTACTACGGCACGATGCGCCGTGAGATCGAGCGCCTGAGCCGGATGATAGATGACCTCTTCGAGCTAGCCCGCATGGACGCCGGCGCACTTAGCCTCGAACGCCATTCTGTGTTCCTGCAGGAGATCGCGGCTGACGTCGTTGACGCAATGCAAGCGACAGCTCGGCGCGATGACATCGAACTTCGCATCACGGTTGCTGGTTCGCCGCCGCCGGTGCAACTCGACGGGGCGCGCATCGAACGAGCGATCTCCAACCTCGTTCGCAACGCGCTGGAACACACACCACCGGGTGGCCGGGTCGACGTCGCGGTCGAGTCCCGCGACGGTTGGGCTGGCGTCCACGTGGCCGACACCGGCGACGGCATCTCTGACGACGACATGGGCCGCATCTGGGATCGCTTCTACCGGGCCGAGAAGTCTCGGCGACGCGAACCGCGAGACGGCGGAGACGGTGCTGGCCTGGGCCTGGCGATTGTGCGGGGCATCGTCGAAGCGCACGGCGGATCTGTGGACGCCCGCTCAGCACGAGAATCCGGTTCCGAGTTTACCCTTCGCCTGCCTCTCACCTGAACTGGGCAAGAGAAAGGGACCGGCGCGGAGACTTGCACCGATCCCTTTCTTTCGTGTGCTGCCGGGCGGTAAGGCCCGGAGCCTCGCCCTAGGGGACGATAGGAGAATTCTTCACGAGGGGCGTCTTCTCGATCGTCAGATCTCCGGCAGTCTCGGTCGCCAGGATGTCCGCCTCCGACTTCAGCTCTCGCGCCTCGACTCCGTCTGCCCAGGTTACGGCGTAGACCCGCCAGAGTGGACTGTAGCCGGGATCGCCCGGCACTGAGTCGACGACGTTTGGCTGGAACCCAAACGGGTTCGGGCCCGCTACTCCGTTCATGAACAGGTACAGCTTCGCCGTTGAGGCGTCGGGCACATCGCCCAGGGACGGCACGAACGTCACTGGAAATCCGGTCGCATCGCTAAGGCCAGCCGCTTCCGCTTCCACAGAAACATCGGTAAGGAAGTAGTCCACTGTCCGGCCGTTATAGAAACCGCCGATGCGTGGCGGCAGGGTGGCGACCACAGGCGAGTTCTTGACCAGAGGTGCCTTCTCAAAGGTTAGCTCTCCAGCAGTCTGGGCAGCCAGGATCTCTGCCTCCGATTTCAGCTCTCGCGCCTCGACTCCGTCTGCCCAGGTTACGGCGTAGACCCGCCACAGTGGACTGTATCCAGCATCGCCCGGCACGGAGTCGACGACGTTCGGCTGGAACCCAAACGGATTCGGACCTGTGACGCCGTTCATGAACAGATAGAGCTTCGCCGTGGAGGAGTCCGGTACATCGCCGAGGGACGCCACGAACGTCACCGGGTAACCAGTCGCTTCGCTGAGGCCGGCCGCGTCCGCTTCCGTTGAGACATCGGTCAACAGATAGGTCACCTCGCTGCCGTCGTAAAACCCGCCGATGAGCGGCGCTGTCTGCCCGTCCGGCTCGGGCTCGTCGGTCGCCGCCGGCGGTTGGGTGGCCGTCGCTACGGCAGGTGTGGTTCCGGTGGGCGTGTCATCGTCGTCATCGTCTCCGCAGGCGGCGGCGAGGCCGGCCAAGGCGACGACTGCAGCGAGTGCGATCCAGGCCGGTCGCTGGAATGCCTTTGAAATCCTCATATTCTCTCCTTCACGCTTAGTCGTACTTGAAGTCGAGCTTAGCCAGCCGAGATTACGCGCCGCTGGCGAACCTTACAGATCCCTGAACTTTTTTGCCCGCTAGACGGCACCGCTGTTGAGGTAAGAATTCCGTAAGGTTCGATCCGTACTATCTTTAGGGGACTAAGTAGGGAGAGACAGCATGGGTATCTTCGGCGACCTTGAGCGATTCATCAGCGAGGATCTTTATCCTTACCGGTACTTCTTGACGGCCGCGGCTATCGCCGCCGTCATCGCGTGCATTGCCTTCGTGTACTGGCGTGGCTGGCACAAAGTACTCTGGAGCCACAAGATCATGAGCACCGCGATCGGAGTCCCTCTCCTGGTTGTTGGCGCGATCGCCGGCGACTATTTCGTCTCACCACTCTGGGAACGCTCCACCGTGTGCGAGGCGAGTCCGATCGCCGGAGTTGGCACTGGCTCCGACCGTTGCGGTGGTCTCGTTGTAGCGGCAACGAATCCACCGGCCTCGAGCAACTCCGGCACACCCGCCGCGGCACCGGCAGACGATGCTCCGGCCAGCGGTACTGCCGCGGCCACGGATGAGCCGCCAGCCAGCGCTGCCCCCGCATTCGCGGCCCGCGTCGTCACGCAAGGTCAGTTCTTCGGCGCAGATGACTTCCATTTCGGGGAAGGAGATGCGCTGTTGATTGAGACGGCACCCGGCCAGTACACCCTGCGCTTCGAGAACTTCTCCGTTCGTAACGGCCCGGACCTCTTCGCCTACCTTTCCAGCGATCCGGCTGGATTTTCGGATGACGGGATTAATCTGGGCACTCTGAAGGCCACCGACGGCGCTTTCAATTACGACGTCCCAGCAGGGACGGACGTCTCGCGGTTTAAGAGCGCAATCGTTTGGTGCAAGAGCTTCGAGGTCCTCTTCGCTGCGGCCACGTTCGCCGCCGGCTAAACTCTCAATTTCGGCAGACCCAACTGAACCCTACGGCCCACCCAGCGTGATCCGCTGGCCGAAGCCCGGCGAATCGACCGTCGAGTAGCGGGTGCAGATCCCGGCCACCCGCCGCTTTGCGGCGACCAGACCTGCGCCAGCGTCTGTCACGTCCACCACGTCCCACATTTCCAGCGCGACGTTGGGTGCGATGGTGATCTCGCCCGTGGCCGAGTCGATGCCGGCGTGGCGGAGGAAGGCCTCGGCGCGGTTCTCCACCTGCGTAGCCGTCGTGAGGTTGGCGTCGAGGACCTGCGTCAGGCGGTCGCCGCGCTGATCGAGGGTGGGCCAGTCGAAGCCCTCGCCGAAGATGCTTTGGCCGAAGACCTGGACGCGGTTGGACTCGACGGCGTTGGCGTAGCGTCCGGAGCGCAGCGCGTGGTCCCCGCCGTATGAGTAGACCGATGCCTCGGACGCCAGCGGGTCCTTGAGGTAGACGAACTCGCCGCGCACGAAGAGCACGTCGCGGAGCATGGCGAGCAGGCGACGGAGCGCGGTGAGAGCGTTTTCGCCGGGCTGGACCGTGAACGCCGGGAAGAGCGCCGAAACGTCTGGGCTGGCGCTGACGCTGGAGAACTCGAGGCCGGCGCGGGCGCAGATGTACTGCATGATTCCGAACACGTTCCTCTCGCCGGCGGCCCAGGCGTAGGTGCGGCGCGCACGCCACGAGCCAACGATGCCCCAGGCGTCGTGGGCGGTGAGGACGACCGTGGAGTGGCCGCCGCCAGAGCGGTGCTCGATGCCGTCGATCCAGTACGCTGGCCCGTCGGACGTCTCGACTCCGGCGGACGTGCGATAGCCGAGACCGAGCCGGATCTCGCCGCCGAGACGGACGAGCGAGGGCAGCGTGGAATAGCGCCCGTCGTCGTTGCGCAGAGTTAGGCGCAGGCTGCCGTTGAACGGGCGGTCGTCGGTTGTGCATTCGATGACGTCCGACGACACATCGAGCGGAGCTGTGGTGAGCGAGGCGGTCCAGACGCCGGCCGGTGTGGTGAGCCACGCCGCGCTGGTGCTGAAGGTGATCGCCTGGCCGAAATCGCTCGTAAGGTTGAAGGGGACCGGTTCGCGCCAGAGGTTGTTCGCTTACTCGGACGTGCCGGGCGAGAAGGTGTGCTGCGGCCGGCTGTAGGCGACGCTGCCGGTGTGCTTCTCGACGAACGATATGCGGGACACGTCGGGCCGGCTGAGGAACGGTGCGCCGAAGACAACGGACGATCCGGGGGAGGCGCGCATCATCTCGCGGAGTGCGGACCACGTGCCCACCGCCTGCGCCACACCGTCGCCGAAGATGGCGGTCCAGACGAACGCTGCGCCTGCCGCATCCGTGCCGGCGATGACGGCGTTCCAGTCGTCGCGGTGGTAGACGGCGAGCCCGGCGATCGAGGCGGAGGTGTTGCTCCACGCGGCGGGACTACCCCAGGCGCCGGCCGTACGCTTCGCGGTGTAAACGGTCGCGCCGACGTTGTAGAGCAGGCAGGCGTCGCCGCTGGGCTTCACGTCGGAGGCGAGCCAGGTGACGGCGCCCGCGCCGGTCGCGGCGGTGACGGCGGCCCCGAGCGTCACGCCGCTGTCTGTGCTCTCGCGCACCTTGATCTGCGTACCGCCCGCGTCGACGTAGAAGAGCAGCACGCGGGTGCCGTCCGAGCAGAGCGCGACGTCCGCGTTCGCGCACACGCCGAGGTCCGTTCAGGTGGAGTACGCGCTGCCGGGGCCGGGCGAGGCGATGCGCTGGTAGTAGACGCGGGTGCCGGTCACCCGCGCCCGATCAACGAGCCGTCGGCAGGCATGGTGGCGGCGTGGTAGCCGTCGGGCTCAGCGCCGATATACAAGCGCGTCCAGGTGAGCCAGCGGATGCCGCCGATACGGTCGTGGAGGACCGCTTTGACGTACGGGACGCCGGATGCGGACTTCTGTGCGGCGAGCAGCGTGGGCGAAAGGGTGCGCATCTACGGGCCGGCCACGGTCGATTGGTCGACGGCATCGGTTGCGGGCGTGTACAGGCGCCGGGCGCGCACAGCGTTGCGGCGGCCGTGGCGGGCGAGGGCGCGCTGGAACTCGGCGAGGCGGTCCTGGCCCCACGCGAGGTAGTCACGCCAGACGTCCTGGCCGCCAGCGTTGACGCGGTTCGTGGCGAACGACGCCCATTCGACGGCAGCGTGGCCACCGGCGCCGCAGGCAATGACGTCCTCGAAGCGCGGTGGGACGGTGGATGTCGAGCCGTCGAGGGTGTGGAGCCTCGTGTGGTAGACGTTCACGCTGTCGGCGGCGGCGGGCGCGGCGTCGATCAGCAGCGTCAGGGTGCTCAGCCACACGGAGTACCGCACGAACGAGGCCGGGTACTTGCCGGCCGGATACTCCACCGCTTCGATGGTGACGAGGTCCGTCAGGCCGGCGATCGAGAGGTCGCGGCTGCCGGGCGTGGCGGTGAGCGTCGTCTTCGCCTCCAGCGGTGCCGCGAGGCTGAAGTCACGGACTGCGCGCTGGATGTGCCGGTCGAGTTCGCCATCGGTCCAGCGGTAGTTCACTGAGTCTTCGTCGTGGAGATCGGTGCGCACGCGGGCGCGCATCTGGCTGAGGTTCATGCTCGCTCTCCTTCCAGCATTCGCGTCCGCAACGACGCGATCGCCGCTTGGAGTCCCTCTTCGGCTTGCTTGGCGAGCGCGGCCGTCTCTAGCGCGAGCTCGTCCTGGACGGCGATCTCGCGCACGTGCAGGTTCAGCCAATCCAGCACGGTGAACGCCTGACCGGTGTTGGCGTTGTAGCGAGCCACGACGGTGGCGAGTGCCGCCGCGTGCTTGTCGGTGACGTCGATCTGAAACGTGGCCATGGGCGAGCCTCCTTTACGCGGCGGCGATGACGGTAATGGTCCCGGCGGAGCCGCGCCACTTGAGGGCGCCGGCCTGGGCGTACAAGACGCCGCCGCCTGCGGGGTTGGTGGTGGGAACGGTGCGGGCGTTGGCGATACCGATGACGCCGTCTCCGCTCCCGAACGCGCCGGTGAGTGAAGCGAACTGGGTGTTTGAGTTGAAGCGGTTTCCGCTGGTGTCGCTGGTGATGGTGCAACCTTCGTCCTGAAACGGTCGCTGGTTGGTGCCGATGGTGAGTTCTTTGCAGCGGAAACCGTAGAGCGAGACGGGGCCGCCGCCGAGGATCCAGGTGTTGTCGCCGGCAATGAAGTTCATGAGGTCGGTGACGGTGGCGCGGCCGCCCTCGATCTGCGAGCGGAAGAGCGAGTACTCGGGCACGGTGATGGTGGGGGTGGTGTGGGTGAGACGGGCGTGAAACGCGGAGTGCAGCGTAGCGGTGGCGATCATCGTGCCGACCGGCGCGTAGAAGGTGAAGCGGTTTGTCGCCGGTCCAGCGCCTTGCGCCGACGCCGAGCAACCGTACTGGTTGGTGACGACGCCGGTCCCGTTGTGGGTGGCGCGGAAGTTCAGCCCTTGCACGAGGGCGATCGCGTTCGTGTTACCGCTAACGACCTGGGCGTCGCCGACAACGCCGTTGACCGACGAAGGGGCGCCGACGCTGCGCACGGTGAGGGAGGCTCCGTTGTAGCCGCCCGAACCGGACTCGGTCCAGTCGGCGAGGTAACCGGTGGCCGTGCTCGCCGTCGCTCCCTTCGAGCTGATGCCGTCGCTGAACTTTGCGCGCCCGGTGAAGGTGTGGACGGGTTCGGCGTTGTCGATGAGGTAACGCTCGACGCCTGCAGTAGCGAAGCGGATGCGGTCCTCGTCGGCCGACGCTTCGACCTTGACCCAGGTGTCGGCGTCGGCGTCGATGAGGGTGGTGGCGCTCGACGCCGCCGGTAGGGCTCCGTGGATGCCGGCTACAACGGCGTCGGCGGGGTTGTCGTCGGTGAAGAAGATGACGGCCGACGCGCGGTGGGTGCCGGACGCGTAGGACTTGATGGTTCCGCGGGTGATGGTTGGCATGACGCTAGCGTCATCCTGTTAAGGATCCGGCGGGGTGGGGTGGCGTACCGTTTGTCGTGGGGTTAGCGCCCCGGACGGGATGTTGCCTCCCCCGGCCCCGCCAGATCCTTTCAGGATGGCTCGCTACGGGCGGACGCCTGTCAGGCGAGCCAGCTTGACGACGTTGAACAGGGCCAGCGACGAGTACCACTTGATGCGGGTGCGCGTGGCGTCCTTCGTCTCGAGGCTGCCGACGCGCTCCACCTGGAGGCCGCCGGGCGAGGTGAGCCCGACGAGGCCGCCTTCGCCCGCCTGGAACGCGTAGATCACGGAGCAGTCGCTGCTGGAGCCGACGGTCTGGGCGTCCGAGATGTAGTCGGAGACGCCGATCGGGATGCCGTCGTAGAACTGGAGCATCTGGCCGAACTCATCGCGCTCCGCCTCGAGGAACGAGCCTGACGTGCGCGCGAGCTTGTTCAGGCTGCAGCGGGAGCGCCGGCTCATCAGCAGGATGTCCGGCTTGCCGCCCTTGACGGCGTCCACCAGCTCATCGAGCTTGTCGAGATTGAGCGCGGCGCCGTTCACGCCCATCGAGATCGCCTGCGACGGATCGCAGAGCTTGTCGAGGCCGTCGAACGACTTCGGGTTGGCCACGGCGTCGCCGGTGACGAACGTCTGCTCGAAGAGCTGCCGCACGGCCTTGGCCTTGAGCTGCACGACCGACGTCTCCAGGTCCTGGATGTTGGACCGGGTGGCGAGCAGGAAGTTGTCGATGTCCGCGTCGCCGCCCATGATCTTGAGGTTCGCCGTGAGCTGCGTGAACGTCGGCGTGGACTCGGTCCAGGAGTCGCCGACGTCGAAGAACCCGGCCGTCGGCGCCGTCGCCTCGCGATTGTAGGTGAGCCCGTTGCCGACGATCTCGACGAACGGCAAACGCTGCAACACGGGCGAGTCCTTGATGATCGTCTCGACCACCCCCGCGAGCAACACGTCGTTGGAAAGCTTGGCAGCTTCCGTAAGTGTGAGAGCCATTGCCCCCTCCTCCCTGCTTGCGCCCCGACCGCTCGGGGCTCCTCCTCTATGGCTGTAGCGGGATATTAGGGGATGTGGGTGGAGGAAGGTAAGGGGCAAATGGCACTGTGGGGCCCGGGTGCGGCTTTGGGCGTCGGAACACAGGCTGCGCCGGATGAGCTAGAATATCGGGAACATGTGGGGGGACGCATCGGCTGTGAGATCGCTCAGGCAAATCGCCGCTTCATGCGCGCTTGTGTTGCTGGGCCTAGGGTTAGCGGCCTTGCCGAGCCCACCAACGCCGGCGTTAGCCGCTCCCGTGAACGATAACCTGGCCAGCGCGATTGTCGTCACACCCCCGCTGTATTCAGGTATAGCGGCCATCGGCTCGAACGTCGGCGCCACGGTGGAGGGTTCCGAGGTGGTGCCGACGCCGGCCTGCCACCCTTTCGGGAAGAGCGCGACGGTGTGGTATCGCTGGACCCCATCAACGAACACCTATATGAATTTCGACACGTTTGGCAGCGATTTCGATACCCTTCTAGCCATATACAGTAGTCCTTCGATGGCGCAGTTCGCGTGCAACGACGACTTCGGCGGGGCTCCTCAGTCGGCGGTCCGGGGACTCTTCCAGGCCAACATCACGTACTACATCCAAGTCGGCGGTAAATCAGGGGCGACGGGCAACCTCGTCCTCAACACCTCGCGTGGCCGGACAATGCTTGTCACCCTGAACGACGACTCCAACATCAGCGACACGTACCTGACCCTGCGCGAAGCCTTGCTGGCAGCCCAGGCACCCGTCAGCGAGGGTAACCTGGGGCGGGAACTCTCTGCCGCTGAGAAGACGCTGGTGTTGGGATCGGTGGGACTGGTCAGCGGGAACCCGGCGGACCTCATCCACTTCTCGCCCAATGCCTTTTACCCTACGTCGCCACAGTGGATTCCGCTCGGCTCCACCTTGCCCCTGGTCTCGGATGCCGGTAACACGATAAGCGGGCTTGGGGCGGGCGTAGTCATTGATGGCCAGAACCTGAACTTTACGTGCCTGGATATCACTGCTGCTAGCAACAACGTGGAGGGAATAGAGTTCAGACGATGCAGGGGAGTTACTTTCCCGGCGGCGGTTCGCATGAGCGGCTCAACCAACGTCATCGGCGGCACCACTCTCGCTGCGCAGCGCAACGTCTTCGTGGACAACAGCGTGGCGATTTCGGCGATTCCCCCGGGAACTGGAAACAAGATCTTCGGCAACTACATCGGAACCAACGCAGCGGCGACCATCGTAACCCAGAACCAGCTGGGCATTGCGGTTACGAGCGCGTCCAACCAGATCGGGGGCAGCGGACCGGGGGAGGGCAATCTCCTTGCGCGTTCACAGTACGAGCAGATCGTCCTCCGGCTTTCGAGCGCCACGGGTAACACGGTGCGGGGCAACCAGATCGGTGGCCTTACCGGGAGCACTGCGGCCTGGGGTATCCGAATCGATCAAGGGGCACAAGGGAACACGATCGGTGGGGCCGGGGCTGGTGAGGGCAATGTCGTGTCGAACGCAGGAGACGGAATCCGCATCGAGAGCGGCCCGAACACAGTGCAGGGCAACAAGGTGGGAACAGATGCCACTGGAGCGAGCGCGAAGCCCAATGGCAC
>JANLRX010000384.1:0-15932 GCA_031362025.1 Chloroflexota bacterium | reverse complement strand
ACGTAGCGCTTGCCGAGGAAGATGCCGTGCGTCTCGAATGGGTACATCCGGTTCGGGAAGAAGATGACGACCTTGCCGCCGGGAGCGAGCAGGCGATGCGCTTCCTTCAGCGTTTCGACGTCGTTGGCGACGTGTTCCAGCACTTCGTGGAGGATGATCACGTCGAATGTGCCGTCCTTGAACGGCATGTGCTCGCCCAGCGCCAATCCGAGGTTCGGCAGCTCCTCGACTCCGCGCAGCACGCTCTCGCGGTCGATGTCCGTGCCCACGATGTCAGTGGAGTACTCCTGGAGACGGCGGACGAACGCGCCGACGCCGCAGCCGATGTCCAGGATGCGCTTGCCATCCAGGTCGACGTGTGTGCGCATCAGCTCGAGTCGGCGTTCGAGGCCCGGAGTCCACAACTGGCTGGCGTGGCCGAGGATCGCGCGCTTGTCCTGCGTGCCCTCGGGGACGTGCTTCGTGGTCATGGGTTAAGGGTTACGGGTTACGGGGTGACGGTCAAGGGCGTGGCGGCTACGGCAGGTAGTTCATCGGGTCGTACGTCGTGCCGCCGATCCACACTTCGAAGTGAAGGTGGTCGCCGCTGCACCAGCCTGTGCACCCCACCGCACCGAGGGCGTCGCCCTGGTTCACGTACTGGCCGACGGACACGTAGAGCTGGGACATGTGCGCGTACAGCGTCTCGGAGCCGTCTGCGTGGCGGACGATCACGTACATCCCGTACCCGTTGTCCCGGTAGGTTGAGAGGACGACCTGGCCAGCGGCCGCGGCGCCGATCGGCGTCCCGTACCCGGCTCCGATGTCGATTCCCTTGTGGAAGCTGCCCCAGCGCGGGCCGTAGCCGCTCCAGACGGTGCCGGAAAGGGGCCAAACGTAGCTTACGTAGATGTTCGGATCGGTGGTGATGGGCTCGGACTCCACCGTTCCAGCTCCGACGGCGGCGGGGACGGCGAAACCGGGCTCCGGGTCGGCGACGGGCTCCTGTGCCGGTTTAGCACCGGGCTCGGGCTCGGGGTCGGCGACGGGCTCGGGCGGTGGCGGCGGCACCCCGCCGGGGAGAAGCAGCACCATGCCTTCGGTGATCAAGTCCGGCGAGGCCAGGCCGTTCGCGGCAAACTGGATGATGGCGTCGGGGCTCGTCGCGTAGGTCCCGGCGATGTCCGTGATCGTGTCGCCCAGCCGCACGTCGTAGACGAGGCCGTTCGTGGCCGGGACGAGCAGGCTTTCGCCGATGATCAGGCTGTCCGGATCCGCGCCGATCTCCGGGTTGTTCCAGATCAGGTACTCGACACCTATCCCGTACTGCTCCGCAATCGCTAACAAGGTGTCGCCCGGAACCACTTCGTAGTTGATGAACGCTTGATCAGAGGAGATGACCGGTCCGGTCGTATCTCCGTCGCCTGCCGCTGGAGATGCGGAGATAGCGGCGGAATCCAGGGCCACCGGCGCTGAGAGATACGTAGCGGCGCTTTCGCTGACCACGGTGCCGCTTGGTGCGACATCGCCACCCAGGCGGCCGAGCGTGAGGCTCAGCCCGCCGACGGCGAAGAGGAGGAGCAGAACATGGGAAGAACGGCTCCTGCGAGCGGCCAGCCAGCGGAAACTGTTGGGCCAGTTTCGCCAGCCCGCCGGGGCAGCGGGGCGGGGCGTCTTATTGGGGCTGGAGATGGGGCGTCTCCCGTCGTCGGGCCCCTCACTTCATCCCGGCTTCTACCTGGCCCGGTTTATCAACACTAAGGCCGGAGTATATACAGGCTCGCACAGTTTCACAACCGCGCCTCAATTGGGGTAATCCACAGCTTTTCCACATGAGCCGCGGTTGACCCTGCTAGACGGCTTATGACTTCATCGAATACCCCCGCGCGCTGCCGATTCGTCCCGATTGGTACCCCCTCCAACCGTGCGCCAATCGTCACGCCTTCCCTGTGCCCCCTTCTCCCGCCATAATCGGCTCATGGCACTCACACCGGAGCAAGTCCGGCACATCGCGCGGCTCGCCAGACTCGGCCTGACGGACGATGACGTCGAGAAGTTCAGCCACCAGTTGTCCGACATCCTCGACTACTTCGATCGCTTGAAAGAAGTCGATACGGATGACGTGCCGCCGACCGCCTACCCGCTCGACCTCCACAACGTGATGCGCGACGACCTGCCCGATCCGAGCCTTTCGCCCGAGGACGCGCTGCGAAACGCCCCTGACCGCCACGGCGAGTACTTCCGCGTGCGCCGAGTGCTGGAGGAATAGAACATTTGAACAGGGGAACATTTGAACAGGAGAACATGGGCGAGCACCGGTGGCTTCCGCGGGCTGCGTCTCGATGCTTCGACGTTCCGCTGAGGTGCCACATCGGTGGCTGACGAACTTCACCGGCTGACGATAAGCGAGGCCGCGGCGCTCTTGCGCCAGAAGCAGGTGTCCTCCGTCGAGCTGACGCAGGCCGCGTTCAAGCGCATCCACGCGACGGAAGAGCGCTTGAACGCGTTCATCACGCTGACCGAAGAGGATGCGCTGCGCCAGGCGGCGGCTGCGGACGAGATGCTGGCGAAGGGCATCGGGACGCCGCTGGCCGGCATCCCCGCCGCGATTAAGGACGTGATCGTCACGAAGGACGTCCGCAGCACCAGCGGCTCGAAGATCCTGGAGCCGTTCGTGCCGCCGTACGACGCCCACGTCATTACGCTTCTCCGCGAGGCCGGTTTCGTGATGGTGGGCAAGACGAACATGGACGAGTTCGCGATGGGCTCCAGCGGCGAGAACTCAGCTTATGGTGTGACACACAACCCGTGGGCCCTCGACCGTGTTCCCGGCGGCTCGTCCTCTGGCTCAGCAGCCGCGGTCTCGGCCGGGATGGCGTACTACGCGCTCGGCACGGACACCGGTGGCTCGATCCGGCAGCCGGCGTCGCTCTCGGGCGTGGTCGGGCTCAAGCCGACCTACGGGCGCGTCTCCCGTTTCGGCGCGATAGCCTTCGCCTCGTCACTCGACCAGATCGGGCCGTTTGCACGCTCCGTCCGTGACGCAGCGGTCGTCTTCGAGACGATCGCCGGCCACGACCAGCGTGACTCGACATCAGCGGAACTTTCTGTGCCCTCGATCGCTGACACGCTCGGGGAGGATCTGCGTGGGCTGCGCGTCGGCGTCCCGCGTGAGTACTTCGTCGACGGGATGGACGACTCCGTGCGCGAGGCCGTTGACACCGCGATCCGCCAGATGGAGGACCTGGGTGCGGAGGTGGACCGTGAGGTGTCGCTGCCGTCCACGGGCCTCGGCGTCGCGGTGTACTACATCATCGCTCCGTCGGAAGCCTCCGCGAACCTCGCCCGCTACGACGGCGTGAAGTACGGGTACGCGTACCAGGACGGCGCGAACATGTGGGAGAACATGGAACGCACCCGCCAGTTCGGTTTCGGCGAAGAGGTGAAGCGCCGGATCATGGTGGGGACGTACGCGCTCTCCACGGGCTACTACGACGCGTACTACGTGAAGGCCCAGAAGGTCCGCACCCTCATCCGCCGGGAATTCGACGCCGCGTTCGCCACCCACGACGTGCTCGTCGCGCCTGTCGCCCCGACGCCAGCGTTCAAGATCGGCGAGAAAGTGGACGACCCGCTCCAGATGTACCTCAACGACGTCTGCACGATCCCGGTCAACATCGCCGGCCTCCCAGGCATGTCGCTCCCCTGCGGCTTCGCCAACGCCGAGGACGGCGCCCGCCTCCCGATCGGCCTCCAGATAATCGCCAAACCGTTCGACGAGGCGAGCATCTTCCGCGCCGCCCACGCCTACGAACAGGCCACCGGCTGGCACAAGCAGTTCCCGCCGCTCTAACGCTTGCCCGTTCCCCTCCCGCACGGCAAACTCTCTCCCATGACTCCTCGCACCATCGCTGACATCCAGACCCCAGCGCTCGTCCTCGACATTGCCGCCATGGAGCGCAACATCAAGCGCATGGCCGATTTCTTTGTGGAGGGGCCGTGCAAGCTGCGGCCGCACTTCAAGGCGCACAAGACGCCCGAAATCGCGAAGCGCCAGCTTGCGGCGGGTTCGGTCACCGGCCTGACGTGCGCCACCGTGGGCGAGGCGGAAGTCGCCGCCGAGTTCTGCGAAGACATCCTGATCGCGAACCAGGTGATCGGCAGCGACAAGCTGGCGCGCGTTGCGGCAATTGCCAAGCGTGGGATCGACATGAAAATCGCGGTGGACTCGGTCGAAGGCCTCGACCAGGCGGCAGCGGCAGCGGGCGTCGCGGGCGCGGAGATCGGCCTGCTTGTGGACGTGAACGTCGGGATGCCCCGTTGCGGGGTCGCACCCGGCGAGGCAGCGGCGGCGCTGGCCCGGCGCATTTCGGACACGGCCGGTGTGCGGCTGCGCGGCGCGATGGGTTCCGTGGCCACGCCGTCGGCATCCCCGACCGGAAGAAGCGCGAAGATGCGGCCCGTCCTGCGATGGCGGGACTTATCGCCAGCGTTAAGGCGATCCGCGACGCTGGCCTGCCCTGCGAGATCGTCTCGGCGGGTGGGACTGGCACGTACGACATCACCGGCCGCATCGATGGGATCACGGAGATCCAGGCCGGTTCCTACGTGCTGATGGACACCGCCTACGCCAGGCTCGACATCCCGTTCGAGCACGCGATGTGGGTGCTGGGCACCGTCGTCAGCCGGCCGTCCCCGAGTCTCTGCGTGCTGGACTCCGGGCACAAGGCGGCGACGGAGGACCACGGCAACCCCTCGATCCGCGACATCGAAGGCGCGAGCGTGATGTTCCTGAGCGACGAACACGCGAGCCTGATGATCCCCGCCGATTCGCCGCTACGCGTCGGCGATCGGGTGCAGCTCGTGCCGTCTCATATCGACCCGACGATCAACCTGCATGACGTGTTCTACGCGCTCGATGGGGACGCAGTCGTCGACATCTGGCCGATCACGGCACGCGGGTACAGCCACCAGCGCTCGTAGCGGGGCGTGCGTCAGATAATCGTATCTGCTAGTATGGGCAAATCTCCCAATCCGAGGCTGAACAGGTTTGACTGAAGGCAAGTTCAAGACGCGAGAAGACCGTTTTTCCCGCAAGGTCGCCTCTATTTCGTCGTCCGGGATCCGGCGTTTCTTTGAGCTGATCGCCAACATGGACGGCGTCATCTCCCTCGGCGTGGGCGAGCCAGACTTCATCACCCCCGAGCGCTACACGAAGGCCGCTTTCGACGCGGCGCTGGCCGGCGAGACTCACTACACCTCTAACTACGGCCTCCCGGAGCTACGCGAGGCGATCGCGGACCACATCCAGCGCCTTTACGGCGTCCGCTACGACCCCCAGCGCGAGATCATCGTCACGATCGGCGTGTCTGAGGCTCTGCTGCTCGCCACGCACGCCCTGCTCGACCCCGGTGACGAGATCCTTTCGCCGGACCCGTACTACGTGGCGTATCCCCCGTGCACAGTGCTCGCGGGTGGGACGTTTGTCCCGGTGCCGACGCAGATGGAGAACGAGTTCCGGGTGTCAGCGGCGGACATCGAAGAGCGCGTTACACCACGCACGAAGGCGATCCTCCTCGGCTACCCGTCCAACCCCACCGGCGCGCAGATGACGCGCGAAGACCTGGCGGAGATCGCCGACGTCGCCGCCCGCCGCGATCTGATCGTCATCTCGGACGAGATCTACGACCGGCTGAGCTACGGGATGGACCACACCTGTTTTGCGTCGCTGCCCGGGATGAAGGAGCGCACGATCCTCCTCGGCGGGTTCTCCAAGGCCTACGCGATGACCGGCTGGCGGGTCGGCTGGCTCTGCGCCCCGTCCGACATCCTGGAAGCGATGATGAAGGTGCACCAGTACATCATCATGTCCGCCCCCACCCCTTCCCAGTACGCGGCCATCGAAGCCGTCCGCAACGGGGAAGAGGATGTCCGCCGGTTCGTCGCGGAGTTCGACCGGCGACGCCGCCTGATGGTCAAGGGCATGGGGGAGATCGGCCTCGCGCTCACGGAGCCGCGCGGCGCGTTCTATGTCTTCCCCTCGATCCGCTCCACCGGCATGGAAGACTACGAGTTCGCGGAACGCCTGTTGGACGAAGAGAAGGTCGCGGTGATCCCCGGCTCCGCGTTTGGTGAGGGCGGGCGCGGCCACGTGCGTATGTGCTACGCCTCTCCGTACAACCTGCTCGAAGAGGCGCTGGAACGCATCGGCCGCTTCGTCGAGCGCCACTCCTAGCGTCCTGCAACCTTTACACCTCCTACATGCATGGCGGCACCGAAACGCCGCCCGTCTGCGTACTATGAGCAGTGAACAATCGAATGCTCTACCGTAACTTTTGTGTCGCAGCCGGCGTAATCGCCCTCGCAGTCGTGACGCTGATCGCTATCAGGGCCGACGGCCCGACCGGTACGTCCGCGGACGGCCTGGTCCAGGGCGACACTAACTGCAACCAGGACGTCGAAGCCCTCGATGCGCTCGGCGCACTGCTGGCGGACGCGGATGTCGAACCCCTGCCCGACTGCCTTGAAGCCGGCGACGTCGACTGCGACCAGGATGTCGACGCCGACGACGCTGTCGCGATTCTCGTGCACATCGCCGACCTCAGCGCCGCGCAGATCGCGGGCGGATGTCCGGCAATCGGCGAGCCGCTGCCCTTCAGCACGCCGACGGAACCCGGCGGGACGGTGAGGGTGACGGTGACGCCGACATCACCCGCGACACCGACGGCCGTCACGATCACGCCGACTCCCGTGCCCACACCCACCCCGCCACCACCATGCGCGGGCCCCGGTGGCGGCGCGAGCCTCCCGAGCGACCCCGGGGGTTCCGCTATCCCGCAGGAAGACGCGTACCAGCTCGACATGCTGTTATCCGCTGGCTATTTGGGCGACGGGGCCGATCCAGCGATCGACCTGGCGCTGATGCCCGGCCACCCGAACGTTGGCATCCTCATCACGCAGGACGGGTACCTGTACCGCGTCGCGCTCGACGGCAGCGTTGGGACACAACTCTGGGGCGACATCCACAACCGCATCGATTACGGCGGCGAGCAGGGCTTGCTGGCGATCGCCTTTTCGCCCGACTTCGAGAATGACTGCCGGGTATACGTCTACTACACGCGCGGGGCGCCGGAACCGGCGTCGCTCTCGCGCTTCATGGCGCTGCCGTCCGGGCTCAACGAGAGCAGCGAGGAGCCGCTGTTTGACTCCACCCTGAACCCCGAGCGCGGCGACGGCAACCACAACGGCGGCGACCTGGCGTTCGACTCGGACGGGCTCCTCTACCTCTCGAGCGGCGACGGCGGTGGCCAGAATGACCCCGACGACCGCGTGCAAGAACTGAACCGCACCGAGGGGAAGGTTCTGCGGTTCGATGTCTCCGGCGCGAGCGGTTACAAGGTGCCGGAGGGCAACCCGTTCGCGGACGGGCCCGGCGGCAACGTCGACGAGATCTTTGCGCTCGGCTTCCGGAACCCGTTCCGCTTCTCGATCGATCCGGTTTCAGATGAGCTGTGGCTGGGCGACGTCGGCGGTGGGTTGTGGGAAGAGGTGAACCTGGTGCAGGAGGGCGGGAACTACGGCTGGGACTGCTACGAAGGCCCGGATGAGAACCAGTTCACGCCGGAGAAGTGCGACGGCGGCCCGTTCACCTTGCCGCGGGCGCTGTATGGCCACAGCTTCGGCCAGGCGATCACCGGCGGCGTTGTCTACCGCGGTAACGACATGCCGGAGCTCTACGGCTGGTACATCTATGGCGACTTCTACTCCGGCCGCATCTGGGCGGTGAACACGGAAGGCTCGGGCGGCCCCGTGCAACTCATGGACCTCCCGAACGGGCCGGATGACCCAACCGGTATCGCCTCGTTCACGCTGGGGCTGGACGGCGAAGTCTACGTCGTCGACTACAGCGACGGCATCTACAAGCTCGCGCGCTAGTCCGGCGGGAAGTTCAGCGCCGCGGCGAGTTCGGCCATCCCGGGTCCGTAGTTCTCCAGCACGCCCGGCGAGGTCCAGCTCGTCTCTTCGTTCGCTTCGTCGTAGATCGCGACGAACAGGTACAGCTTCTCGGGGTCGTACGTGGCGTATCCGGCGTAGCGCTCGATCACGTCGCCGTCCTCGGACTCCACGGTGTAGCCGTACGCCACGCCGCAGTACTCCCCGAACGGCGCCGGGTGCGGGACGTCGCCTTCCAGCGTCGCGCCGTCCACCTCACGCTCCGCTCGCAGGCCGGTGTAGAAGCCCTCCGCCCACGCCTCCAGTGCGTTGAACCCCTGGTCCGGGTTGAACCCGTCGGGCAGCCCGAACTGGAGCAGCTCGACGTTTCCGGCCACGGCGGCGTCCGTGGTGACGGTCAGCAGAGGCGCGTCGCCCTCAGCGTCGGCCACGGAGTATCCGGGCGGGGCCGGCAGGTCGCCGTCCGGGAGGATGTCGGCCCAGGTAATGTCGGCGTCAGCGGCCACCTCTGTATTCGGGGTGCAATCCACGGGGCGGGCCGTCGCGCTGCCGGGTACTGCCGTCGGGCCCGCGCTCCCAGTGGCGCCCGGAGTCCCGCTCGCCCCGGCGGAAGCGCTCGCGTCCGTCGTCGGCGATCCGGAGGTCGTGTCGTCGTCGTCATCGCCCCCGCAGGCCATCACGACGGCGAGCAGGAGCAGGGGTGCGATCACAAGTAGTTTTCTCATACGTCTATCGTACCAATTCCGGCGTTAGGCGAGTGATGGTTGTCACACAGGAAGATTTCAGGGCTGCGCTACACTGATCGCGCAATGGGTGGTACTAGATTCGAAATCCCGGAGGGCTTCCGCCTCCGCATCCTCACGGTTTCCGGCAAGGTGTTCGTCACCGGCGAGGAACGCTCCGACGGCGAGATCGACCCCGGGCGCGAGGCTCACTACTCCGACAAAGAGCACGCCGTCGAGTTCAAGTCGCGGTCCAACTCCCTCCGCATCCGCGTGCCGATCGGGATGAACGTCTCCGTCGGCACCGTCTCCGGCGATGTCACGTTGGACGGCGGTTTGGGCACCGTCAAGGTCAGCACCGTCTCTTCCAAAGTGCGCGTCGGGCGGACATCAGGTGACGCCGACATTCGCAGCATCAGTGGCGATATTGTCGTGGTGGACTGCGGGGGCCGTTGCCGGGCGACGAGCAAGAGCGGCAGCATCGCTCTCGGGCACGTCGCTGGCGCGGTGAAGGCGCACACGATGAGCGGTAGCGTGGAGATCGGTACGGCGGGGCAGGACGAGGTGGAGATCAAGACGATCTCGGGCCGCATCGAGGTGAAGGTTGACCACGGCCGTTCGCCGAAAGCGCGGCTGAAGAGCCTCTCCGGGCGCTGCCGTTGCGAGATCGAACCTGGCGCCGACTTCGAGATCCGGGCGAGCAGTCTCTCCGGCTCCATCGAAGTCCAGGAGCGATGAGCGCGACTGCCATCGCTCCTTCCCGGAACCGCACCGCCGAAGGTGCCATCGCTTTCACCGACCTCACCGGATACACGGAGTTCTGCGCCCTCCGCGGCGATGAGGCCGCCCTCCACCTGCTACAGACGCAGGAGCAGATCCTCCGCGACGCGATCCGCAGACGTGGGCGCCTGGTCAAGAACCTGGGTGACGGGTTCCTGCTCTGGTTCCGCAGCGCTTCGGCTGCGGTCGAGGTCGCGCTCGACCTGCAGGACATCTTCGACTCGGAGTCGTTCGACATCGATATGCCGCTGTGGGTGCGGATCGGCGTGCACTACGGCAGTCCCCTCCGCTACGGCCGCGACATCATCGGCCACGACGTGAACCTCGCGGCCCGCGTCGTCGATCTCGCCGCTCCCGGCGAAGTGCTCGTCTCCGAGGAGTGCTGCCAGCACATCAGGCGACCGATCCCCGGCGTCTACTTCGAAGAGGTAGGTCCCGTCGTCATGAAGGGCATCCCGGACACGATCCGGCTGTACCGCGCGATCCGCTGACCTCCCCCCCACCTTTAACCACAGAGATTCACAGAGGGACACAGAGGGATTGGATTTGTTGTTCGTCTTGGCGTTGACGACCGTTCAGCCTATTTCTGTGAATATCTCTGTGTGCCTCTGTGGTCAAAAACTAGCGCCAGGCGCGTTCGCGCGTCGCTGCCAGGAACTCTTCAACTGGTCCGGGAGCGCCGCCGATGAAGCCCTCGCTGTAGATGCTGATCGGGCTGCCGTCGCGGGCGAACACCACGCCGCCGGCCTCGCGGATCTGGACGATGCCGGGCGCCATGTCCCACGGGTAAAGGGTGGAGTGCACGTACATATCGAAGCGCGCGCTCGCCGCGTAGGCCAATCCCAGCGCTGCCGAGCCGATGTTCTGGATCATCATGATGCCGGGCCACATCTCCGCCAGCATCGAGAGGGTTAGCTTCGCGCGGTCGTACTCGTAGCCGAGGCCGATGCCCATGAGCGCCTCGGCGAGCGTCGTCACCTGCGAGACCTTCGCCTGTGCACCGTTGACGGTCAGCCCTTTGCCTTTCTCGGCGTAGAACTCGTCGCCGGTCACGGGCTGGTACGTGATGCCGAGCACCGGCTCGCCGTCCTGGCAGAGCGCGAGGTTGAACGCCCACGAGGGGATGCCGCGCGAGAAGTTCGCCGTGCCATCGATCGGGTCGATCACCCAGAGCCAGCCCCTGTCCCAGCCCTCCACGGTCGCCGACGTCTCTTCGGAGAGCACCCGCATGTCCGGGTACTCCTCCGCCAGCAGCCGGATCACGGCCTCTTCGCAGGCCAGGTCCGTGGTCGTCACCCAGTTGCCGCGCCCTTTTATCTCCTTCGCCATCGAAACGCCACCGGCTAGCGCCCGGAACGGCGGCAGCGTCACCTCACCGGCGATGCGAGCGGCCTCGCGGGCCACATGCGCCGCAGTCTTGCCGCTGGTTGATGTCGGGAGTTCGGGCACGCTACATGCGCTCGGGTGCGCTCATGCCCATCAGGTCCAGGCTCCGGGCAAGCACAACCTTGGCCGCCGCCACCAGCCGCAGCCGCGCCTTCGAGAGGTCTTCGTCAATCGGCGTATTCTCGGACGACAGCACGCGACACCTCTCGTAGAAATCGTGGAAAGAGGTGGCCAGCTCCGTCGCGTAGTACGGGAGTTGGTGCGGCTCGAGCGCCTCCGCCATCGTCTCGATCAGCTCGGGCAGGCGGAGCATCTTGCGGATCAGCGCCAGCTCCGCGTCCTCCCGCAGCAGCGAGATGTCACCGTCGGCGTAGTCCAGCCCCCGCTCCACCGCCTGCGCGAGGATGCTGGAGATGCGGGCGTGCGCGTACTGCACGTAGTACACCGGGTTCTCGGCGCTCTGCTGCTTGGCCAGTTCCAGGTCGAAGTCCATGTGCGAGTCGGCGGCGCGCGAGACGAAGTTGAACCGCACGGCGTCCGCGCCGACCTCTTCCACCACTTCGCGCAGGGTGACGATGTTGCCTTCACGCTTCGAAAGCTTGATAGTCTCCTCGCCGCGCTTCAGCGTCACGAGCTGGTAGATGATAATCGTCAGCCGCTCCGGGTCTACGCCGATCGCCGTGACGGCCGCCTTCATCCGCGGCACGTGGCCCTGGTGGTCCGCCCCCCAGATGTCGATCACCTGGTCGAAGCCGCGCACGCAGAACTTGTTGTAGTGGTACGCGATGTCGGAGGCGAAGTATGTCGGCGCGCCCGTCGTCCGGACGAGAACGTTGTCCTTCTCCTCGCCCAGCGCCGTGGAGACGAACCAGACGGCGCCCTCCCGCTCCGCGATGTAGCCGCGTTCGCGCAGCAGGTCCATCGCTGTCTCGTACGTCCCGTCCTTGTAGACCGACCGTTCCGAGAACCAGTGGTCGTAGTGCACGCCGATCAATTGGAGGTCGGCACGGATCGAGTCGAGCATCTTCTCGACCCCGATGTCGTGCACTTCCGGCGGCGGCGGTTCGCCGGGCTCGCGCAGCAGCTTCTCACCGAACTCGGCCTTGAGGCCCTCCGCCAGCTCGATCATGTACTCACCGGGATAACCGCCCTGCGGTATCTCCACTTCGCGGCCGAACAGCTGCTGATAGCGCGCGTACAGCGTCTCGGCAAAGACCTGCGTCTGCGTTCCGGCGTCGTTGACCAGGTA
Source organism: Chloroflexota bacterium (assembly GCA_031362025.1). Taxonomy (GTDB): domain Bacteria; phylum Chloroflexota; class Dehalococcoidia; order SM23-28-2; family RBG-16-64-32; genus DATKKM01. The sequence goes on along the minus strand of JANLRX010000384.1, from coordinate 3,863 downwards.
CTCGCGCTGTACGTCGTAGCCCGCCGCGCTCAGTACGCGGCCGAGCGTATCTCCGAGCGCCAGCCCGCGGCCGTTGCCGACGTGGATCGGGCCCACCGGGTTCGCGGAGACGAACTCGATCTGCACCTTCTTGCCCTTGCCGAGCGCCACCTCTCCGAACGACGAACCGGCGTCGAGGATGGTGTTCACCTGGTTCGCGAGCCAGGCGGGCGACAGCCGGAGGTTGATGAACCCCGGCGGTGCGACGTACACCTCTTCCAGCGCGGAGGAGCTACCCATACCCGCTTCCAGGTGCTTCACGATCTCCGCGGCGATATCGACGGGCTTCATCCCCACGGCGCGGGCCAGGCGCATCGGCAGGCTGGTGGCGTAATCGCCGTGCTCCGCGCGCTGCGGCCGCTCGACCGGCGCTTCGGGGACCGGAACGGTGGGCAGGTCGCCGCTGGCCTGTGCTTTCTGCACAGCGTCGGAGATCAGCGCGGCGATTTCATCTTTAATCATATGCACCAAAACCACGAACCGTCCCCGCGAGGGGGACGGTGTTGTTCACCGCCGATTCTACCGCACCGCCAGCATTTGCGGCGAGGGCTAACTCACCTCAGACGTCACCCGCGACCACAACTCCCGCACTCGTTCGCCGATCGCCGCGTGGTCCGCTGCCGACAGTTCGGGGTCTTCGCGCAGGAGGCGGGTCGCTTCTTCCCGCGTGGCCTGGATAAGCTCGACGTCTGTTAGCTGAGCGACGCGGAGGTCTGGCATCCCGGACTGGCGGGTGCCGAAGTACTCGCCGGGGCCGCGGATGCGCAGGTCTTCCTCCGCGAGCTCGAACCCGTCGTCTGTCGTTTCCATGATCGCGAGGCGTTCTTCCGATTCCGGGCTCGGGTTCTCCGAGAGCAGGAAGCAGAACCCCTGCTCCTGGCTTCGGCGGACACGGCCCCGGAACTGGTGCAGCTGCGAGAGCCCGAACCGGTCCGCGCCTTCGATCAGCATCACCGTTGCGTTCGGGACGTCCACGCCCACCTCGACGACTGCCGTCGATACGAGGATGTCGATCTCGTGGTCACGGAATGAACGCATCACGTCGTCCTTCTCGCCGCTCGCCATCCGGCCGTGCAGGAGACCAAGGCGCAGGTGGAGGAACACGTCGCGGGACAACCGCTCGTACTCCGTCACAGCAGCCTTCGCTTCGATCGATTCCGACTCTTCGACAAGTGGGCAGATGATGAACGCCTGGCGCCCTTCTTGGACCTTCTTCTCGACGAACTCGAACGCTTCTTGCCTGCGGTAGGGCAGCACACGGAACGTCTTCACCTTGGGACGTCCCGGCGGCATCTCGTTCAGCACCGTGATGTCGAGGTCGCCGTATACGGTTAGGGCCAGCGTGCGCGGGATCGGCGTCGCCGTCATTACGAGGACGTGCGGACTGCCGCCCTTCTCCCGCAGCTTCGCGCGCTGCTCGACGCCGAAGCGGTGCTGCTCGTCGATCACGGCCAGGCCCAGTCGCGCGAACTCCACGCCTTGCTGCACCAGCGCGTGCGTCCCGACGACGATGTCGACTTCGCCGTTGGCGATCGCATCCTGCACCGCCGACTTCTCGGATGCCTTGAGGCTGCCCGTCAGCAGCGCGATCCGCACCGGCTGCGGCATGTACGGCGTTTCGAGGACGAGATAGCCCGAGCCCGACGCCTGGAACCACGGCCCTTCTACGGGCGCCTCGTCCTTCTTCGAGTCGAGCAGGCTCACAAACGTCCGGAAGTGCTGCTCCGCGAGGATCTCCGTCGGAGCCATGATCGCGCCCTGGAAACCGCTGTGCACCGCTGCGATCAGCGCCGCCGCCGCCACGACTGTCTTGCCGCTACCGACGTCTCCTTCGAGCAGGCGCGTCATCGGCGTCTCGTCCGAGATGTCGCCCAGCACATCGTCGATCGCCCGGCTCTGCGCGCCCGTCAGCGAGAACGGGAGCGACTCGACGAACCCCTTTCGCGCGTCCGCAGGAAGCGCGAGGACCGGCGCGCCGCCGCCGGATTGCGCTTCGTTCCGGCGCCGTACGACACCGATCTCGATATACAGCAGCTCTTCGAAGCCGAAGCGGTGCCGGGCGGCCTCCGCCTTCTCGTGCGATTCGGGGGAGTGCACCTGACGCACCGCCTGGCCGATCGCCATCAGCTTGTTGCGCTTGCGCAGGTCGTCGGGCAGAGGCTCGCTCAGCCGGTCGGCAAAGGCGTCCACCGCGTCCTTGATGAACCCCCGCAGCGTCTTCTGGAAGAGACCCTCGGTGGATGGGTAGACCGGGACGAGACGGCGGGAACTCATCGTGTCCTCGTCCAGCTCTTCGATCTCCGGGTTCTCCATCTGCATGCGGTTGCGGAACGCCGACACCTTGCCGCTCAACGCCACCTTCTGGCCCTGCTTGAGGCGACGCGCGACGTATGTCTGCCCCCACCACATCACGCGGATCGTGCCAGACTTGTCGCTGATGACCGCCTCGGTTCCCTTGCGGTAGCGCCCAAACGCGTTGGTCGAGACCGAGAACACGGTGCCGACCACCGTCTGCTCCTCGCCGAACTCCAGCTGGGCGATCGGGCGCATCTCGGAATAGTCGTGGTAGCGGCTCGGGAAGTGGTACAGCAGCTGGCGGACAGTGCGAACCGGCGGGTTCAGCTTCGCAAACTTCTCCTCGATGCCGCGGTTCACGCCCTTCAACACGCTCACCGGCGAGTCCACGGTACCGAGGATCCGCGCCGGCTCGCCGCTCGGTTTCACCGCGACGGCGGCGGGCTTGCGCTTCGGCATCTCGAGCACCTTCGCTGGTTCGCGAATCGGCTTCGCCGGGCGCTTCACGGGTGTCTCGCTCAGGCCGCCGCCGTTCTCTACGGCGCGCAGCAGCTCATCGACGAAACGCTTGCGCTGGACCGGGTGCAGGGCGCGGTACCCGCCGGGCGGAAACGCCTGCAGCACGCGCGAAAGGGGATGGGTGTGACCGACTCCGTTGTCCTCGACGAAGCGCAGGAGGTAACCGTCCAGGCCGCCGATGACGGCGGAGTCGGTGAACTTCATCTGGCGCTCCAGAGCGAGGATCTTGCGTAGTCCTTCGGCAGGACCCGCCAAGTTCTAGTGTTCTCCCTCCAGCAAACCGACTCCGAGCGTGCCGGGCCCGCCGTGCACTCCGACCACGGGCCCCAGCCGCGCCATCCCGATCGGCACGCCTGCAAAGGCCTCTGCCAGCCGGCGCTTCATCGCTTCTGCTTCCTCACCATTAGTCGAGTACGCGACACCAATCTCCTCGAGGTTCGGGTAGGACACCGCCATCTGGTAGACGCGCTCCAGGGCGTGCGCCCGAGTCCGGACCCGCTCTTCAGGATGCACCTCGCCGTGATGGATCGACAAGATCGGTTTGACACGCAGCACCGTCCCCAGGAAGGCCCGAGCCCGCCCGATACGACCGCCGCGGCGCACGTACTCCAGCGTGTCGAGGACGATGTACACGTGGATGCGTTCCACCATGCCGTCCAGCGCCTTGCGAATCTCTTCGAGCGTCCCGCCCGCTGCGGCAACGCTCGCGGCGCGAGTAACCAGGAACTGCGCGCCGTAGGACACCGTCTGCGAGTCGAAGACGTCGATCTTCGCGCCCTCGTCGGCCAGCTGCGCCGCCGCCTGGCAGGCGTTGCTGTACGTCGCCGAGAGCTTCGATGACAGGTGAATCGAGACGATCTCGTCGGTCGTCTTCAGCTTCTCGCGGTACACCTCGAGAAAGTCGCCGACGGACGGCGCGGAGGTGGTGGGGAGTTCCTTGGCGCGGGAGAGCTTGTCGTAGAAGAGGTCCGGGGTGATCTCTTTGCCCTCACGGTAAACGTCGTCGCCAA
>JANLRX010000368.1:0-1953 GCA_031362025.1 Chloroflexota bacterium | reverse complement strand
TTTCGGGCCCCCTTCGCTGCACCCCACTATAGCCTAGCGCCCCGCTACGGTCGGCAGGTTAACGTCACTTAAACGCCCGTAAATGTTGGCACGCGAACCGGCATCGTGCGCGTTCGGGGTCTCGTACGGGCGCAGCACGTGCGGATACGGATTGGCGTTTCGACCTCAGACGGTGGCCAATCACGGAACGCCATCCCGATTTCCCGCGTGCTGCGCCCCTACGGTTGTGCGCGGCCGCCACCATCGGATGCCCGCGACCGTCGTCGCGCACACATGCCGTAAAATCCACCCATGGCCACCAACCCCTACCGCGCCCTCCCCTCCGTCGACCGCCTGCTCTCCCACGAACGCGTCCAACCCCTCGCCGACGAAGCCGGAGACGCCCTCACCGCCCTCGTCCGCCAGGCCATCGAAATCGCCCGAGCTGCCATCGCCCGCGGCGCCGCCCCACCCTCCGAGGACGAGATCGCGGATCAGGTCCTCGGGCTGGCTCAAGCCGTCTTCCACCCGTCGCTGCGGCTCGTTATCAACGCGACGGGCGTCATCATCCACACCAACCTCGGTCGCGCTCCGCTGTCCACCGCCGCGATCGAAGCGATGACCGCCGTCGCCCGCGGCTACTCCAACCTCGAATACGACCTCGACGCCGGCGAACGCGGCACCCGGCACACCCACCTCAAGTCGGCCTTGCGCCAGCTGACCGGCGCCGAAGCCGCGATCGCGGTCAACAACAACGCCTCGGCGCTACTCCTCGCGCTCTCCTCGCTCGCCGACGGCCGAGAGGTTATCGTCTCGCGTGGGCAGGCCGTGGAGATCGGCGGCGGCTTCCGGATCCCGGATGTCATGCGCGAGTCCGGCGCCACCCTCGTCGAGGTCGGCACCACCAACCGCACCTACCTCCGCGACTACGAGCGCGCGATCACCCCGAACACCGCCGCGATCATGCGCGTGCACGCCAGCAACTTCCGCATCGTCGGCTTCACGGAACAACCCTCCGTCCGCGATCTCGTGCGTGTCGCCCACGAGCACGGCGTCCTCCTGCTCGACGACATCGGCTCCGGCTGCCTCATCGACGTTACCCAGTTCGGTCTCGCCGCCGAGCCCACCGTTCAGGAGAGCCTCGGCGCCGGCGCGGACCTCTGCCTCTTCTCCGGTGACAAGCTCCTCGGCGGCCCCCAGGCCAGCATCATCGCCGGCCGCGAGCCGCTCGTCGACCAGCTCCGCCGTCATCCCCTCGCCCGCGCCGTCCGCACCGACAAAGCGACGATCGCCGCCCTCCACGCCACGCTCCTCCACTACCTCCGCGGCGAAGCGCTCACCGAGATCCCGGTCTGGCGCATGATCGCGATGTCCCTCGCAGACATCGAAACGCGAGCCAAACGCTGGTCGCGCGCCATCCGCGGCGCAAGGGTGATTGACGGGCGCTCGATGATCGGCGGCGGCAGCCTCCCGGAAGAAAGCCTGCCAACGAAGTTGGTGGCGATACCGGACGCGAACGGTGCGATCGCGAAACGGCTGCGCGCCGGCGCGCCGGCGATCGTTGGGCGTGTTGAAGGCGGGATGCTGCTGTTGGACCCCCGCACGGTCGCGCCGGATGAAGACAGGGCCGTCGTCGCCGCCCTAACGCCGTAGGGGCGACCGGCCGGTCGCCCCTACGGCGTTGTTACGTCAAGACCACTGGGCTACATCGGTCCTGTCATCTCGAATAGCTGGAGCGTGTTGCCGTCCGGGTCGCGGAACGTCGCGATCGTCACCGGCCCGTCGGGCTCCGGCGTCGGCTCCTTCGTGAACTCGACACCGCGGCCCTTCAGCTCCTCGTACGTCTTCTGGCAGCTTTTGACGGCGAAGTTCACCATCACTCGGTTCGGCTCCTTCGTCTGGCCGTGCACCTCGCTGTGCGGGCCAACGACGATCTGGGCGTCGCCCTCGGGCAGCTTGAACGCCACGAAGTCG
>JANLRX010000350.1:0-1944 GCA_031362025.1 Chloroflexota bacterium | reverse complement strand
CGGCCGCTTCTCGACGTTCCTCGAACACGTAAAGCCCACGGCGAGCGGCGAGCGCGTGACCCGCTACAACGCGCTCTTCCACTGGGCCCTACCGCCGGACCGGGTGCTCGAGGCGGGGCGAGAGGTTGGGCGGCACGATATCCTGACGCACGCTTACTGGCGGGAGGGCGGCCCGGAGTTCAACAACGTCAACGTGATGGCGGTCGCGCACGGCACGGAGAAAGACCTCGTGCTCGCCCACAAGGATGCGATTGACGAGCACCTGGCCGAAGCCGGCATTCCGATCGCCTACACGAACGTCTTCTGGGGCGGCCGCAGCGAGATCAAGCCGAGCGAGATCTCCCCCTTCGCTTACGCCGACTGGTGCCGCGAGATCGGCGTCGATCCCGAGACGATGCGCAGCGCCTAGGCCGGCGCCAGCTCGACGTTATCGATCAGCCGCGTCTTGCCGACCCGCGCCGCGAGCAGCACCAGCGCCGGGCGATCCAGCGTCTCGATTTCCTCCAGCGTTTCGTCATCGGCAACGCTGACGTAGTCCACTTCGATCAGCGGGCGGCCGCGGATCATCTCCTCTACCTCACCCTTGATGCGCCGGGCGTCTCGCTGGCCTGACGCCACGAGGTTTTGGGCGTGCCGCAGCGACCGCGAGAGGACGAGCGCCGCCTGCCGCTCCTCGGGCGAGAGATACACGTTGCGGCTGGACATCGCGAGGCCGTCTGGCTCTCGCACAATGGGCATCCCGATCACTTCGACCGGCAACGACAGGCCGTGCGCCATCTGCCGGATCACCCGCAACTGCTGCGCGTCCTTCTGTCCGAAGTAGGCGCAATCGGGGCGGATCACCCTGAACAGACGAGCGACGATCGTCGTCACGCCGAGGAAGTGGCCGGGCCGGTGCGCTCCCTCCAGCCGTTCGGCGACGGGGCCGTCTACCTCGATCCAGTCGTTGAACCCCGCAGGGTACATCTCATCCTCCGTTGGCATGAAGACGATGTCCACGTTTGCTTTACCGAGTAACTTGAGATCGCGTTTCTCGTCCCGCGGGTAGCGTTCGAAGTCCTCGTTCGGGCCGAACTGCGTGGGGTTCACGAAGATCGAGACGATCGTGTGTTCGTTCTCCTCGGTGCTGCGCCGGACGAGAGAGAGGTGCCCCTCATGCAGGTAGCCCATCGTCGGCACAAGTCCGATCTTCCCGGTGAGGGCCGAGCGTGCCGCTTCCATTTCGGTGACGGTGGTGATGATGTCAGTCATTCCGGTCAGTGTACCCCGGATAGCCGAAACGCCCCGGGGGTCGGTCGGGGCGCTTCGGGTCCTGCCAAGAGACAGGGAGGGGTGCTATAAGGAGTTGTCCTGGTTATACGCGCGACGCCGTCTGTTCGGACTCCTGCGCGGCGGGCTGCTTGATGAAGGACTCCTTCTCGGTCGGGAAGGAGCCTTCCTGCACTTCGCGGGCGTAGGTCCGCACCGCATTAGTGATGGTCTCGGCGAGGTTGGCGTAGCGCTTGGCGTGCTTCGGTATGAAGTCCGTGAACAGGCCCAGCAAGTCGTGCCAGACCTGCACCTGGCCGTCCGTCTTCGGCCCCGCGCCGATGCCGATCGTCGGGATGTCCAGCTTCTGCGTGATGATGTCGGCGACGTGCACCGGCACCGTCTCCAGCACGATCGCGTAGGCGCCCGCTTCTTGCAGAGCCATCGCGTCGTTGAGGAGTCGTACCGCGGCGGCCGGGGTCTTGCCCTGCACCTTGTACCCGCCGAGCTGGTTGATCGACTGCGGGGTCAGCCCGAGGTGGCCCATCACCGGGATCCCGGCCTCTACGAGCAGTCGCACAGTCTCGGCCGAGCGCACTCCGCCTTCGAGCTTCACGGACTGCGCGCCGCCTTCCTTGAGCAGCCGCGCGGCGTTGTGCAGCGCTTCGGTGGAGCTCGCCTGGTAGCTCATGAACG
>JANLRX010000308.1:0-4613 GCA_031362025.1 Chloroflexota bacterium | reverse complement strand
CCGCAAAGTGCTCGCCTTCGTCCGCAAGTACGAGGGCCAGACGATCCTCGTGATCGCCAACCTCTCGCGGTTCGCCCAGTACGCGGAGCTGGACATGTCCCAGTACAAAGGCGCCATTCCGATGGAGCTGTTCGGGCGCGCGCCCTTCCCCCGCATCGGCGAGCTGCCATACCTCATCACGCTCGGCCCCCACGCTTTCTACTGGTTCGAGCTGACCCGCGACGACGCACCGGCCGCGCCAGCATCTGATTCCCCCACCAAACTGCTGACGATTACCCGCGACTGGGACGAACTGTTTACCGGCCACAGCCAGTCGCGCTTCGAGGCCATCCTACCGGACTACCTGGCGACTCGCCGCTGGTTCGGCGGAAAGGCCCGCACTCTGCAGGGATGCGAGATTGACGAGGTGATCGAGGTGGCCAAAGGCGGCGACTTCGAGGCGCGCATTCTCATCGTCAAGGTGGACTACGTCGAGGGCGAGCCGGAGAACTACCAGCTCCTCGTCGGGTTCGCCACCGGCGAAAAAGCTGACCGCGCTATCGCCGACTGGCCGGATTCGATCATCGCCCGGGTCCAGATCCAGGGGAGCGACCAGCCCGGCGTCATCTACGAAGCGACGGCCAACCGGGATTTCCTGCGACTACTCCTCTCGGCAGTAGAGCGCCGCCGCCGGTTGAAGGGCACACACGGCGCCGTCGCCACCATCCCCACCGAGATGTTCCGCCGCCTCCGTGGCCGCGAACCCCTCGAAGCGTCTGTCGCCCGGACCGACCAGAGCAACACCTCGATCGTCTACGGCGACAAACTCATCATGAAGCTCGTGCGCCGCCTCGACCTCGGCCTAAACCCGGACCTCGAGATCGGCCGCTTCCTGAACGAGCGCGCGCCGCACGTCAGCACTCCGCGCGTCGCCGGCTACTACGAGTACCAGCGTAAGGGCTCCCCGCCGATAACGATGGCGATAATCAACGAGTTCCTTCCGAACGAGGGCGACGCCTGGAGCTACACGATCGATAACCTCACCGATTACATGGAGCGCGTCCTCTCCACCTACGCCGCGGAGGGCCGCGAGGCGATCCTGCCGGACGCCAGTCTCCTGACGCTAACCAGCCAGGAGGCCCCTCAACTCGCCTGCGACCTGATGGGCCCATACCTTCAGTCCGCCGAACTGCTCGGCAAGCGCACCGGCGAACTGCACGCAGCGCTGGCCTCGGCGCCCGACGATCCGGCCTTTGCGCCCGAGCCGTTCACGCCGTTCTACCAGCGCTCCGTTTACCAGGGCATGCGCGGCCAGGTTTCGCAGATGATGCCGCTGCTCAAGAAATGCCGCGACACCCTCCGGGAAGACACCCGCGAAATGGCTGACACCCTTCTCGCCCGGGAGCAGGACCTGCTCAAGCGTTTCCACCGGATCGTCGAACAACGGCTGAGCGGCTTCCGCATCCGCGCCCACAGCGACTACCACCTCGGCCAGGTGCTGTTCACCGGCAAGGACTTCGTGATCATCGACTTTGAAGGCGAGCCGGCACGCCCGCTGAGCGAGCGCCGTCTCAAGCGTTCGCCCTTGCGCGACGTCGCCGGCATGCTGCGTTCGTTCCACTACGCCGCGTACTCGGCGCTGTTCAACCAGTCCGAAGTCGGCATGGTCCGCCCGGAGCAGTTCCATCTGATGGAGACGTGGGCCCGATACTGGTATGGCTGGGCGAGCGCCGCCTTCATGCGCGGCTACCTCGGCGAGATGAAGACCGTCCCCCTCCTCCCGCAGACCCCGGAAGAACTCGAAGTGCTGCTCAACGCCCACCTGCTGGAAAAGGCCGTCTACGAGGTTACATACGAACTGAACAACCGGCCGGACTGGGCGCGCATCCCCCTCACCGGCATCCTTCAACTGTTGGAGGACGGCGACTAGCCATGAAAGACACTAACGGCCGCAACAGCAAGCCAACGCAGGTGGTGGAACCCGCCGTGCGCTACGACTTCTCGCTCCTCACCGATGACGACGTCTACCTGTTTAACGAAGGTAGCCACGTCAGCCTCCACGATAAGCTCGGCTCCCACATCGTCGAACACGGTGGTACAACCGGCGTCTACTTCGCCGTCTGGGCCCCGAACGCCGCGTTCGTAAGCCTCGTCGGCGACTTCAACGGCTGGGACCGCGGCACCCATCCCCTCCGGGCGCGCGGTTCATCCGGCATCTGGGAGGGCTTCGTCGCCAGCGTCGGCAAGGGCACCAAGTACAAGTACTTCATCGAGTCCCGCCACGCCGGCTACAAGGTCGAGAAGGCGGACCCGTTCGCCATCCACCACGAAAACCCCCCGCACACCGCATCCATCGTCTGGGACCGCGAGTACACCTGGGGCGACAGCGCCTGGATGGCCCAGCGCCCGCAGCGCGGCGCACTCGACCAGCCGATGTCCGCCTACGAAGTGCACCTCGGCTCCTGGCGCCGCTGCCCGGAGGACAACAACCGCTGGCTCTCCTACACCGAGATGGCCCCGCTGCTCGCCGACTACCTCAAGCAGATGGGGTTCACCCACGCCCAGTTCCTCCCGGTGATGGAGCACCCCTTCTACGGTTCCTGGGGCTACCAGACCACCGGCTACTTCGCACCGACGAGCCGCTATGGCACGCCGCAGGAGTTCGCTTACTTGGTGGACTACCTGCACCAGCAGGGCATCGGCGTCATCCTCGACTGGGTGCCCTCCCACTTCCCCTCCGACGAGCACGGCCTCGCTTATTTCGACGGCACCCACCTCTTCGAGCACGCCGACCCCCGCCAGGGCTACCACCCGGACTGGGGAAGCTACATCTTCAACTACGGCCGCAACGAGGTGCGCTCCTTCCTGCTCTCCAGCGCCATGTTCTGGCTCGACTTCTTCCACGCCGACGGCCTCCGCGTTGATGCCGTCGCCTCGATGCTCTACCTCGACTACTCCCGTAAGCAGGGCGAGTGGATCCCCAACCGCTACGGCGGCCGCGAGAACATCGAGGCCGTAGATTTCCTCCGCCGCTTCAACAGCGAGGCCTACCAGCGCAACCCCGGCATCCAGACGATCGCCGAAGAGTCGACGGCGTGGCCAATGGTGTCTCGTCCGACGTACCTCGGCGGCCTCGGCTTCGGCCTTAAGTGGGATATGGGGTGGATGCACGACTCTCTCGACTACATGTCGAAGGACCCAGTCCACCGCAAGTACCACCACCACCGCCTCACCTTCCGCATGCTCTACGCCTTCACCGAGAACTTCGTGCTCGCCCTCTCCCACGATGAGGTCGTGCACCTCAAGGGATCGCTGCTCACCCGGATGCCCGGCGACGACTGGCAAAAGGCCGCGAACCTGCGCCTCCTCTACGCCTACATGTGGACGCAGCCCGGCAAGAAGCTGCTCTTCATGGGCGGTGAGTTCGGTCAGTGGGCAGAGTGGGACCACGAATCCAGCCTCGACTGGGACGCTTCCGGCGACGACTTCCACGCCTCGATCTCCAGGGTCGTCGCCGACCTCAACAAGCTGTACCAGGAAGACCCCGCGCTCCACCAACTCGACCTCGACGCGCGCGGCTTCGAGTGGATCGACGCCGACGACTCCGACAACAGCGTGATCACCTACATCCGCCGCGGCCTCGATACGCCCGACGTCGTCGTCGCCCTCAACTTCACCCCGATCGTGCGTGAGAACTACCGCATCGGCGTCCCCCAGAAAGGCTTCTGGCGCGAGGTCCTCAACACCGACGCCACCACCTACGGAGGAAGCGGTCAGGGCAACATGGGCGGCGTCAGCACCATGCCGATCCCCTACCACGGCCGCCCGCAATCCATAAACCTAACGCTGCCACCGCTGGCCGCCGTCATCCTGCGCCACGAATATGAGTGACGAACCGGTCAAGGAAGTCTTCTATCTTCAGGAGCCATACGATCCAGCCATTGACTATTCCTCTTGGTTTTACTTTTGGACACCTGAACTACAGCTCAGTAGTGAATGGCTAACCCTCGAAACAGCGCCATACTTAGACGCCGTTCGCGTGTGGGGTGGGATCATCCAGTTCTTGTCCGTCGTCGTGCATGAACCTAAGCGCACATTCAAACTGGAAAACGAAGACCCGATAGCTGCCCTCTTCGAGAAGATCAAGCGTCTGAAGCCGCTTCCCGAAGCAGAGGAGATCCAGGTGTACTTCGGGCATAGCCGCCGCTGGTACGGAGACATCTACATGCGCGCGCCCAGCCCTCCACGAGCATTCACACCAAGCATTGATGCCAGAGACCTTTGGGAATTGCTGCACCCTGTGGGGATGGGAGTTGAGGACGCGGATCATTATTCACGAAGCAGACTTGTTGCCGGTGAATGGTTTGTCGCCTATATCCGCCGCGTCAATCAACCAGAATTCGAACGTGCGTATTCTCGACTGACGCTCCTGTTGGCTTGGATAGACCACGCGAGTCGACGAATGTATCGTGTCGCGGAGCGACTAATCAAGGTAGAACTCAAGGAGATGCATGACAGGTCACTCGCACAATCCGAGGCTCGGGTGAAGCGAACGGTCCGTCCATAGACCCATGAGAGAACTCTTGCTTGGATAGATACGTCTGCGTGCACGGCCACTTCTACCAGCCGCCGCG
>JANLRX010000298.1:0-2745 GCA_031362025.1 Chloroflexota bacterium | reverse complement strand
GAAGCCGAGCGACACGATATCGCGGTGCAGATCCGGATCCGTGATCGTCGCCAGCGCGCCGAGGACCGCCTGTTCAGTAACCATCTCTCTCTCTCCCTCCCATACCTTGCCAGGCAAAGGGCATGCCGCGCCCATCTCGGTCCGAGCGACGTCGGCGTTCCCCGCAAAGTGTGGTGTTTTCTGGCTTGGAGTGGTGGTGGGTGGTGAGGAAGAGACCCGAGAGCGAAAGCCGTGGTGGGCGTTTTGTCCTGGCGCTGGACGGTTTGTCCCGAGCTTGTTCCCTATTTGAATAACCGGAGCAGACGGGATATCGGGTCGTAAAACTGGTCGACGACTCGCTCCTTGAGCGGGATGATGGCGTTGTCCGTGATGTGGATCTCCTCCGGGCAGACCTCGGTACAGCACTTCGTGATGTTGCAATAGCTGATGCCGCCGACCTTGCGGATGAACTCGGTGCGGTCGGCGGTGTCCAGCGGGTGCATCTCCAGCTCTGCGAGGCGCACGAAGTACCGCGGTCCGACGAAGTTCTCTTTGTTTTCGGGGTGGTCACGGATGACGTGGCAGACGTCCTGGCAGAGGAAGCACTCGATGCACTTGCGGAACTCTTGTCCGCGCTCGATGTCGGCCTGCTGCATGCGGTAGTGACCGTCGGGGCCGGGCTCGCGGGGCGCGAAGGCGGGGATGCGCTTCGCCACTTCGTAGTTGAACGAGACGTCCGTGACGAGGTCTTTGATCAGCGGGAACGTCTTGATTGGGGCGACGCTGATTGGCTCCGTGGTGTCGAGGGCGCTCATGCGGGTCATGCACATCAGACGGGGCTTGCCATTGACCTCAGCGCTGCAGGAGCCGCACTTGCCTGCTTTGCAGTTCCAGCGGACGGCGAGGTCTGGCGCCTGGGTGGCCTGGATCGTGTGGATGACGTCGAGGACGACCTGGCCCTCGTCCACCTCGACCTCGTAGAACACGAACTGGCCGCCACCTTTTGGCTGGCTGCGGAACACCTTCATCGTGACCGTGTTCGCCGCACTAGCTGGCCGCACGTCGTTCGTGCCGAGCGTCTTCAGGGCTTCGGGAGGTACCGACATTATTTACCGTCCTCAAAATACTTTGTTAGCTCGGCTGGCATCGAGGGCAGTGGCGACTTCTCGATCGCCATCTCGCCCGGGGCTTTCTCCGTGACCGCGATGTTGTACTTACCCCACTCGGGATCGGTCTTCGGGAAGTCTTCGCGGGTGTGGCCGCCGCGGCTCTCGTTGCGGAGCAGTGCGGCGCGGGTCATCGCTTCGGAGACGGTGAGCAGCGAGTCGAGGTCCATGGCGAGGTGCCAGCCGGGGTTGTACTGCCGGTTCCCCTCGACGCTGGTGTTCTTCGAGCGCTCCCGCAGCTCCGCTATCTTCACGATCGCCTGCTCGAGTTCGGACTGGGTGCGGATGATCCCGACGAGGTTGTGCATCGTCTCCTGGAGGTCGCGCTGGATCGTGTACGGGTTCTCGCCGCCGTCGCGATCGAAGTGGCCGAAAACGTCAGCAGCCACCTCGTCTGCTTCCGTTTCTGACGCTTTCGGTTGGGAGGTCAGTCCGGTGGCGTAGTCGGCTGCGCCGAGCCCCGCCCGCCGGCCGAACACAAGAAGGTCCGAGAGCGAATTACCACCGAGACGGTTCGCGCCGTGCATGCCGCCGGCGCACTCGCCCGCGGCGAACAGGCCAGGCACAGTCGTGGCGCCGGTGTCCGCATCCACGCGCACGCCGCCCATGACGTAGTGCGCGGTGGGGCCGACTTCCATGGGGACCGCGGTTATGTCAATGTCTGCGAGCGTCTTGAACTGGTGGTACATGCTCGGCAGCGCCTTGCGGATGTACTCTGACGGACGCCGGGAGGCGATATCAAGGAAGACGCCGCCGTGGGGGCTTCCCCGGCCAGCCTTCACCTCCGAGTTGATCGCGCGGGCGACCTCGTCTCGGGGGAGGAGGTCGGGGGTGCGGCGGAACTCGGTCTTAGCGCCGTACCACTTGTCGGCTTCTTCTTCGGTATCGGCGGTCTCCTTGCGGAAAAACTCCGGGATGTAGTTGAACATGAACCGCTTGTCGTCGGAGTTCTTGAGGGTACCGCCCTCGCCACGCACACCCTCGGTGACGAGGATGCCGCGCACGCTGGGGGGCCAGACCATACCCGTGGGGTGGAACTGCATGAACTCCATGTCGATGAGGTCGGCGCCAGCCCAGTAGGCAAGAGAGTGGCCGTCGCCGGTGTACTCCCATGAGTTCGAGGTGATCTTGAACGCCTTGCCGACGCCGCCCGTCGCGAGCACGACCGACTTTGCCTTGAACAGCACCAGCTTCCCGCTCTCGCGCCAGTACGCGACGGCGCCGGAGACCCGGTCGCCGTCCTTCAGCAGGCGGGCGACGGTGCACTCCATGAAGACGTCGATGCCTTTGTGGACAGACTGCTGCTGAAGGGTGCGGATCATCTCGAGGCCGGTGCGGTCGCCGACGTGGGCGAGACGATCGAACTTGTGGCCACCGAAGGCACGCTGGAGGATGCGTCCGTCCTTCGTGCGGTCGAACAGTGCGCCCCAGGCTTCGAGTTCGTAGACGCGATCGGGAGCTTCCTGGGCGTGGAGCTGGGCCATGCGCCAGTTATTCAGCATCTTGCCGCCGCGCATGGTGTCGCGGAAGTGCACCTGCCAGTTGTCGTCGGGGTAGACGTTGCCCATCGACGCTGCGATGCCGCCCTCGGCCATCACCG
>JANLRX010000264.1:0-2071 GCA_031362025.1 Chloroflexota bacterium | reverse complement strand
GTGACCTTCGATGACCGGAAGGTCGTCGGTCCACTCGCGCTGGCAGAAGTCGCAGAGGACATCGGACATGTGGACGTTGTCGGGATCGGTGGTGGGTTTGCGCATGGGGAGTCAAGACGAAGAGGAGAAACGAGGTGCGGGGACGGCGTCAAGGTTCCTTGACAAGTTGATTCTGAGCGATCAAGCGGTATGTGCCGCAGCGGAGCATCAGTTCGGCGTGTGTGCCCTGATCGATGATCCGGCCCTGGTCCATCACCACGATGAGGTCGGCGTTGATCACGGTGCTGAGGCGGTGGGCGACGATGAGGCAGGTGCGGCCGGAGGAAAACTCGGCGACCGCTTCGGCGATCTTGGCCTCGCTGTCGGCATCGATCATGCTGGTGGCCTCGTCCAGAATGAGGATCGCGGGCTCACGGAGCACGGCCCGGGCGATCGCGATCCGCTGGCGCTGCCCGCCGGACAGCGTCAATCCCTGGTCGCCGACGGTCGAGTCGTACCCCTCTGGCATAGCGGAGATGAAGTCATGGGCGCGGGCTTTCTTGGCCGCGGCAAGGATGCGGTTGTCGGTGGCGTCATCCGCGCCGTAGGCGATGTTGCCCTTGACCGTGCCGCGGAACAGCACGGTTTCCTGGGTGACGACGCCGATCTGGCGGCGGAGGCTTCGGACAGAAAAGTTGCGGATGTCGTGGCCGTCGATGAAGACTCCGCCACCTGCGGCGTCGGGATCGAACAGGCGGGGCACCAGCGCGAGCAGCGTCGTCTTGCCGGATCCGTTGGGGCCGACGACGGCGACGCGCTGGCCGTGGTGGACCTTGAGACTGACGTTGTTCAGCGCTGGGGTGTTGCCACCGGGGTAGGTGAACGTGATGTTTTTGAACTCGATGGATGCGGCGTGCCGGTCGAGGCGTGGCAACGACTTGTCGTGCCCGGGCTCGGGCCTGGCGTCCAAGAGTTCCTTGATCCGCACGGCGGATGCGGACGACTGCTGGATGTCGTTGATGAGCCCGGTGAGGGGTTTGAGCGAAGCGCCCGCGGCGAAGAGCGCGGCGAAAGCGGTGATCAGGTTGTCGGGCTGGACGCTGTGCTGAATGACGGCGTGCGCCGGGATGATGAAGAGCCCGCCCAGAACGATGATCGAGAGCGCTTCGACCAGCGGGCTGGAGAGCGCCTTGGCCGTCCGGGCCTTGAACATCTGCCGCATGGCCTCCTTGTTGATGCGGTGGAAGCGGCCGGCTTCGTAGCGCTCGGTGGTGTGGACCTTGACCACGCGCAGGCCCTGCAGAGCCTCGGTGGCGGCGGCCCACAGCCCGGACTGAGACTGCATCGCCTTCCTGGATGCACGCCGAATCCGCTTTCCCAGGCGGCGGATGATGGTGTACAGCAGCGGGCCCAGGAGCAGGGACCCCAGCGTCATCCGCCACTCGACATAGAACGCAGCGCCCAGCGCGGCGACTCCCTTGAACGATTGGGAGACGGCCTTGGACAACAGCGAGGTGAACCCGCTCTCCAGCGCGCCGGAGTCGCCCAGGATCCGATTGACCTTGTCCACGACTCCGCCCACGACGACATCTTTCAGAGGAAGCCGCAGCACGCGGTGGAACGCCTCCCGCCGGATGTTCGCGACCGTCCGCTGCACGATCGTCAGCGAGAGGAAGGCGTGCAGGAAGTTGAACGTCCCGCCGAAGACGGTCAGAATGCCCAGGCCGCACATGATCCACACGATCGTGGGATACGGCTCGGTCGGCAAGACGGCGATCCACGATGAGGGGATGCGCCCTCCGACCCACCCCGAGGCGTTCAGCCGCGCGGCCATGTCGTGAAGGTTCTGGGGCCGGCGGATCGGGCTCGTGGTCAGCCGGTCAATGACCGCCTGAGGAATCTGCTCGGCGGGGGGGTGGTTCCCGTTGTAGGCCTTGGCAAGTTCACGGAGCGAGCCATCGGTGACGGGCTTTCGCGGGAGTCTGTCCAGCAGTTCGAGCGGCAGTACGTCCGGTTCGCCGATGTGCCTGGCGTTGTGCTCTTCGGCGAGGTCCCGGAAGTCCGGCTCCTGCGGCGGCTTGAGGATGTTGGC
>JANLRX010000230.1:0-2525 GCA_031362025.1 Chloroflexota bacterium | reverse complement strand
CATAGAGGAGCACAACGCCGTCCGCCGGCGCGCCGGAATATTCGATGTCTCGCACATGGGGCGCTTCGAAGTGCACGGCCCGGACGCCGCGCGCTTCCTCCGCTACATCACGACGTGGGACATGACTCGCCTTGAACTGGGCGAGGGCCATTACGCCGCCTCCTGTAACGAAAACGGCGGCATTCTCGACGACGTGTACGTCTTCAACATGAACGCTGAGCGCTACCTCATTGTTGTCAACGCCTCCAACGCGCCGAAGATGAAGGCCTGGATGGAGCAACACATCACGCATTTCAATGCCCGGCTCGTCGATCGCCACGAATCGACTGCCATGATCGCCGTGCAAGGCCCGGAAGCGCTGGCGAAGCTGGACACGATCCTCGGTGCCGACTTCGTGCGCTCGCTCAAGTCCCGCCGGTCTGGCGAGAAGCAGTGGCGCGGCCAAACCGTATTCGCCTCTCGCACCGGATACACGGGCGAAGATGGCCTCGAACTCGTGATCGATGCTCGCGGCGGGCCCGACCTCTGGTGCGCCCTGCTGGAGGCTGGTGTCGTCCCGGCTGGGCTGGGGGCGCGCGACACGCTGCGGTTGGAGGCGGCGCTGCTGTTGTACGGCAATGACATGGACGAGCAGACGAACCCGTTCGAGGTGGGTCTGGATTGGGTCGTCACGTTCGATGACGAAGAAGACTTCCTCGGCCGAACGGCGCTACACCATATGAAGGCGGTTGGCCCGGAGAGGACCCTCGTCTGCATCCGCGCGCTCGACCGTGGCGTTATGCGTCACGGCTTCGAAGTGCGCCACGACGGGCTGCCGGTCGGTGTTGTTACGAGCGGCACGTTCTCGCCCACGCTAAACCTGAGCATCGGGATGGCGTTCGTCCCGCGGCTGTACGCTGTTGAGGGCACCCTCCTCGACGTTGATGTACGCGGGCGCACGTTGCCCGTAGAGGTTGTGCCCCGGCCGTTTTACAAGAGACCGAAGAAGTGACACGCAATCCAGAAGGAGACACCCTTGGCTAGCCCGCCTGACCGCAAGTACACCAAAGAGCACGAATGGGTGACCGACGACGGCAAGATCGGCATCACAGACTACGCGCAGGACCAGCTCGGCGACATCGTATACGTTGACCTGCCGGTGGTGGGCAGCCCGATCGTCTATACGCAGAAGTTCGGGGAGATAGAGTCGGTGAAGGCTGTCAGCGAGCTGTTCGCGCCTGTCTCCGGCGAGGTACTCGAACGCAACGAAGACTTGGAGAGCAACCCTCAGTGGGTCAACGACTCGCCATACGATGAAGGCTGGATGCTCAAGATCGCGCTCTCCAACCCGGTTGAGTTGGAGAAGCTAATGTCGTCGGAGGAATACGAGAACTTCGTGCAGGGGTCGGGCGACTGATGACGAGCCCTCACCCGTACATCCCGAACACCGACGCCGACCGCGAGCAGATGCTCCGGGCGATCGGCGTCGCAACCGTTGACGACCTGTTTTCGGACATCCCACCGGCGTACCGCATCGATGCCCTGGATCTGCCGTCCGCACTCAGCGAGGCCGATCTGATGCGCGAGATGTCCGCCCTGGCGCACAAGAACGTCGTGGCGGGCAACGGTACGGCATCCTTCCTGGGTGGCGGCGCCTACCAGCATTTCATCCCGAGCACGGTGGCCCATGTCGTTGGGCGCAGTGAGTACTACACGGCGTACACGCCCTACCAGCCGGAGATCAGCCAGGGCACGCTGCAGACGATGTTCGAGCTGCAGTCCATGACCTGCGAGCTGATGGGGATGGACGTGGCCAACGCTGGAATGTACGACGGCGCCAGCGCCCTTGCCGAAGCCGGCCTGATGGCCTGCCGCATCACCGGCCGAGACCGCATCGCCATCCACGTAAGCGTGAACCCCGCCTGGCTCGAAGTCGTGCGTCTCTACGCCTCCGGCCCTGACATCGGCGTCGACGTGGTCGATGGCGAGCCTCTCACCGATTCATACGCTTGCCTCGCTGTCCAGCAGCCGGCCTTCCTGGGTAGCCTGATCGAAGCGGCGGAGCTCGGCGCGAAAGCGCGGGCGGCCGGAGCGCTCTATATTGTCGCTGCCGAACCAATCTCGCTCGGTATGCTTGCCCCTCCCGGAGAGTACGGAGCTGACATCGCCGTCGCTGAGGGCCAAGGGCTCGGCTGGCCGGTAATGTTCGGCGGGCCGTATCTCGGCTTGCTAACCTGCCGCACGGAACACGTCCGCCAGATGCCCGGCCGGATCGTCGGGCGCACAACGGACCTCGACGGCAGGACCGGCTACGTGCTGACGCTGCAGACTCGGGAGCAGCACATCCGCCGCGAACGCGCCACTTCCAACATCTGTACGAGCCAGCAGCTGGTCGGACTCGCAGCGACAGTATATCTGGCGACGGTCGGCAAGCACGGGCTGCGGCAGATCGCCGAAGCCTGCTACCACAAGGCGCACTACGCGGCGGCGCTGATCGACGCTTTGCCGGGATACTCGGTTGACCAAGACCGACCGTTCTTCATGGA
>JANLRX010000220.1:0-2139 GCA_031362025.1 Chloroflexota bacterium | reverse complement strand
GGGTGGCTTTGCGGCGGAGTTCGATACGTACGGCAACGGAGGAACCGATCCTCAGGGTGAGCACGTCGGCGTGATCGAGGACTGTGCTGGGAATCAGCTCGCTTCCAAGTTGAGGACTGTGCGTGGTGAACATCACGTTGTAGTCGATTTCATCGAAGGGCAGTTCAACATCTACATAGACGGCGACCTGGAGCTTGCGTACACGTTCCCCGGCATAACGTCGTTTGACGGTTATATAGGGTTCACGGCTGCCACTGGGGGTGCGAACGACAACCATAGCATCGACAATTTCACGCTCCTCGTCACGGAACCGGTGCTCATCCAGGGCGATCTCGCTTGCGACGGAGAAGTGACCGTCTTCGACGGCTTGATCGTCCTGCTGTTCCTCCAGGATCTGCCGTTCGATCAGGATTCGCCATGCCCCGGTCTCATCGACCTGGTCGGCGACTTCCAGTTCGCCGATGTGAACTGCGACGGCGTTATCGACGCGAACGACATGGCTGCGATCCTGGCGTACTTCGCGGGCGTCTCGATCCCGCCGGAAAGTGGCTGCGTGCCGCTCGGCGACCCGTTGTAGCGCGCGTACAATCGAAGCGTGGTACCAAGCCCCGTCACGATCTTCTTCGGCGTTGTGCTGTTCGCGGCGGTTGGCGTTATCGCCGCCGGTGTCGCCTTCTTCGTGCTGACTCGGGCAGACCTGGGACCGACCGGCGCGTGCACTGACGCCGTGACCGGTGAGGAGCGTGCGGTATTGCGCGACGTCGCCTACGCCGACACGTTCCAGCAGACGTGGAACAGCGTGGCTAGCCAGATCGAGGCGGGCGCGACCGAAGTGACGCTGGGGTTCAGCGAGAGCGAGGTCACTTCACGCGCAGCGGCATACCTCGACGAGCGGGACGCACCGCTCGACAACCTCATGATCTGTTTCCACGATGGGCTAGCGGAGGCGCGTGCGGATATCGAAGTGCCCGGCGCGAGCGGGCTTCCCGTGATCGGCGGGCTCTTCGATACGACGGTCCGCGTGACTGGGACGCTTGACCTGGCCAGCGAGCACCCACGGCTCGTGCTCACGGACCTCGACGCCGGTAGCCTACCGGGCTTCATTGAAGACGAGCTGCGCGGCGACGTCGAGCAGGAGATCAACGATCGGCTGGCCGGACTAACGATCCGCTACAACTACACGTCGCTCGTGTTCACGGAGGGTGCAGCGACGATCACAGCGACGGCGTTCGTGCCGTAGGGTCACTCTCCGGGCGCATGAAAGACGACGAGGCGTTCCACCGGCTCGAAGCCGAGCTTGCGGGCCAGCGCCATCGACGCCTCGTTCGACTCCTCCGCCCCCCATACCGGGCGCTTACCCTCCGCGGCAAGGCGCTGCACCATGAACGACACCACCTTCGCGGCGTGTCCCTGTCTCCGGTACGGTTCCAAGGTGTCGATCGAGATGTCCCAGAGGCCTTCGGTCACCGATGCGCAGTAGCAGAACGAGATGGGCCTCCCGTCGGCAAAGGTCGCTGCGATATCGGAATACAGGGCCGCCGACCGCAACTCGTCCTTGAGTGCGGCGGGGATTGCCTCCTGGGCCATGATCTCGGCGACCGAAATGAGCCTGACCGCGTCGTCTGCCGGTGGACACGACGAGCCTTCCGGGAGCAGGTGTAGAGTTGCGGGCTCCATGCGCCAGCCTGGCAGGTTCGCGGCGGCGTGCTCCTCGTCGCCCAACTGGGCCAGCGCTACCCCCTCGCCGTCGTTGCGGTAGACGGCCTCCTGGAACGCTTCTGCCGCCGGTTTGCCGACGACCGAGATCAGGTGGTCGCTGGGATTGCGCGCGATGAACGTCAGCGGCTCCTCTTCCAGGCCGAACACCTCAGCGTCATCGAGGAGCAGCATGGAACGCGTCTCCAGCCAGCGCGGGATATCGGGCAGCGCGGCGGCGAGGCGTGCCAGCGTGGCGTGCCGGTCCCACTCGGACACGGCTAGCCTCCCTGGAGGGTTTCGATCAGCCGGCGCGAAGCCTCCGCCACGTCATCCACCGCTGCGTTGAACGCGCCCTCGTTCTTCTGGGATGGGGCGCGATACCCGCTCACCTTGCGGACGAACTGCAGGGCGGCGGCGCGGATCTCTTCTTCGGTTGCCGGG
>JANLRX010000212.1:0-6789 GCA_031362025.1 Chloroflexota bacterium | reverse complement strand
GCATGTCGTTCAGCATCATGCCGGAGCAGGCGCACGACGCGAGCGTCTATCTGGCTGCCCTCGCCGCCGCCAGCATCCTCTACGGCGCAGTGATGACCCTCATCCAGACCGACCTCAAACGTCTGATCGCCTACTCATCCGTTAGCCATATGGGATACGTGCTTCTCGGCGCGTCGTCCATCGGCCTCGTCGGCATGACGGGTGCGGCGACACAGCTTGTCACCCACGGCCTCATCACCGGCATGCTTTTCACGGTCGTCGGCATGGTCTACGACCGCGCCCACACCCGCGACATTGGTCAGCTTTCTGGCCTCGCACAGCGGATGCCGTTCATCACGATCATGATGCTCATCGCCGGGCTCGCCTCTCTCGGCCTCCCCGCGCTGGCCGGTTTCGTCGCCGAGGTTACGATCTTCCTCGGCACTTTCCAACAACATGAAGCGCTCACGATCTTCGGCGTGCTCGGTGTCGCGTTTGCCGCCGGCTACATCCTCTGGACCATCCAGCGCGTCTTCTGGGGCGAACTCGACCCGAAGTGGGCCGAACTCACCGACGCGACCCAATGGTGGGAGCGCGGGCCCTTGCTGGCAATGACACTGGCGATCGTTGCCATCGGCGTCTACCCGGCGTGGCTAATGGACCTGCTGGAATCCGGCGTCCTCCCAATCTCGGAGAGGTTCAGCTAAGTGACGGACATCTTCCGCTTCTCCCCCGAACTGGCGCTCCTCATCGCCGCCGGCCTCATCGTCATCTTCGACGCCCTCGCCCCACTCGGCGGCCGTGCGGTCTACGATGCACGTCGCGTCGTATCAGTACTCCTGGCGCTGGCAGGCGTGGCGGCATCCGCCGGTCTCTCCGCGGCGATCATCTCGGCAGAAGAGAAGGGCCCAGCCTTCGACGGCATGATCTCCGTCGACGACTTCTCCCTGTTCTTCAACTTCCTGCTCGCCGGCGTCGTCGGCATGATCATCCTCGGCTCGATCGACTTCCTGCGAAACAACCGCTTCCAGGGCGAGTACCTCGCGCTCGTCCTCACCGCCGGCTCCGCGATGATGATGATGGCCGCCGCCACCGACCTCATCATGATCTTCATCGCGCTGGAAACGCAGGCGCTGGCCTTCTACGTGCTCGTCGGCTTCCTCAAGGACGCCAAGTCCAGCGAAGCAGCGCTCAAATACCTGCTCCTCGGCGCGACCAGCACTGCGCTCACCCTCTACGGCATGGCCTACCTCTTCGGGCTCTCCGGCGAGACCAGCCTCGATGGCATCGCCGCATACGTCGCAACAGCTGATTCGGGCACGCGGTCCGGCCTCGTGCTCGCGGCCGTGTTCCTCGCGGCCGGGTTCGGGTTCAAGATGGCGATCGTCCCCTTCCAGATGTGGGTGCCTGACGTCTACCAGGGCGCGCCAACCCCCGTCACGGCGTACCTTTCCGTGGCGAGCAAGGCGGCGGGGTTCGCCGTTGCGCTTCGCCTCTTCGCCTCTGCCATGGGTGAAGGTCTGATCTCCAGCGACTGGGCCAACATGTTCGCGGCGATCGCCGTCGTCTCCATGGTCATCGGCAACGTCATGGCCCTTGTTCAAACCGATATCAAGCGCATGCTCGGATACAGCTCGATCGCGCAGGCCGGCACGTTCCTCATCGGCCTCGCCGCCGTCGCCGCCAACGACCCACAGGCAGAGCTTGGCACCAGCTCCGTGATGTTCTTCCTCGGCACCTACGCTTTCACCAACCTCGGAGCCTTCATGGCGATTATCGCCATCTCCAACCGCATCAAGAGCGACGAGATCGCCGACTACGCCGGAGTGTACAAGCGCTCGCCGTTCCTCGCGCTCGGCCTCGCCGCCTGCCTCATCTCGCTCACCGGCATCCCCCCAACCGCCGGCTTCATCGCCAAACTGTACGTGTTCAACGCCGCAGTGCAGGCGGACCTAGTCTGGCTGGCCCTCATCGGTGTGCTCGCCAGCGTCATCTCGGCCTACTACTACTTGCGCGTTGTCATGATGATGTTCACCCGCGAACCAGAGTCCGAAGTCTCCTTCCTGCCCAGCCCCTACCTTGGCGCCGCGGTGATGATCGCCGTCGTTGGCATGCTCGCGATCGGCCTGTACCCCAACCCGCTGATCCAGGCCTCCGAGTCCGCCGCCAGCATCTTCGCCTGATCTGCTAGGCTTGCCCAAATGGCCGAGCACGACGTCCTTGTCTCCATTGATCCCGCCTTCGGCCGCGAGGTCGCCGCGGACTGGCTCGTCGGCGTCGCCAAGATCGCCCTCGAAATGCAAGCTGTCGGTGACGCCCAACTCAGCATCGTGGTCACCGACGACGACCAGATCCGCACCCTCAACCGCAATTTTGCCGGCGAGGACCACGCCACCGACGTCCTCTCCTTCTCGCTCGAAGAGGGCGAGCCCTTCGCGCCTCCGCCCGGCGATACCCGCCGTCTCGGCGAAATCGTCATCTCATACGAAACTGCGGACCGGCAGGCCATCCAGCAGGCCCACCACACCGAGGACGAACTCGCGCACTTGCTTGTCCACGGCATCCTGCACCTCCTCGGCCACGACCACGCCGAGCCCGAAGAAGAGCGCCTGATGCGCATGCGCGAGCGCTCAATCCTCACCGAGCTTGGATACTCCGCACATTCGGGGTGACAGCGCCTATAACCTGTCGCCCGGCCAGCCTATAATGACCCCGTGAGCGAGGTCCTCTACCGCAAGTACCGCCCCCAATCTTTCGCTGAAGTCGCCGGCCAGGACGCTGTCACGCGCACCCTACGCAACGCCGTCGCCTCGGGGAGTCTGGCGCACGCCTACCTGTTCTGCGGCCCGCGCGGCACCGGCAAGACAACGCTCGGCCGTCTGCTGGCCAAAGCCGCCAACTGTGCCGCGCCCGTGGACGGCGAGCCTTGCGACACTTGCCAGTCCTGCGTCTCGTTCAACGAGGGCCGCGCGATGGACTTCGTCGAGCAGGACGCCGCCAGCCACAACAGCGTCGATGACATCCGCCAGCTCCGCGAGAACGTCATCCTCACCCCGATGGCCGGCGAGCGAAAGGTATACCTTCTCGACGAGGTGCACATGCTCACCGGCGCGGCCCAGAACGCTCTGCTGAAGACGCTCGAAGAACCACCGCCGCACATCATCTTCGTGCTCGCCACCACCGAATCTCACAAAGTCTCCGCCACGATCATCTCCCGCTGCCAGCGCTTCGACCTCCGCCGCATCCCGATGACCGCAGCCGTCGACCGGCTGGCCTACGTCGCCAAAAGCGAAGGCTTCGAGATCGACACTGCATCCCTCGAAGAGATCGCCCGCGGGGCCACCGGCAGCCTCCGCGACGGCATCAACGCCCTCGAACAGGTCGTCTCCTACTACGGCAAGTCCCCGACCCCCGAACAGGTCCGCGAAGCGCTCGGCCTCAGCGTCGACGCTCGCAGCGGTCAGCTCGCCAAGCTGGCGATCGCGGGTGATCTCGGTGGCGGCCTGCGCCTCATCGCCACCGTGCGAGACGAGGGCGTCGACATCAAGCAGTTCTCCAAGCAAGTCGTGAAGTACATCCGCGGTCTGCTCCTCGCCAAGGCCGGTGCCGCCGACTCCCTCGAACTCCCCAGCGAACTCGCCGCCGAGGTCAAAGCAGAAGCCATTGGCCTCCCTCGCGACGAGATCCTCCGCGCTCTCCAGGCGTTCGGCCGCATCGACTGGCGCGACGACGCAGCCGCAGCCGGTGGTTCGCTCCCGCTGGAACTCGTGCTCGTAGACTTCGTATCGCAGATGAGCGAAGCACCCGAACGCCCAGCAGCAACTGTCGCTCCCCCGAGTCCGGCCCAACAGCCGCGTCCCGCTGCCCAACCAAAGCCGGAACCGCAGCCGCAACCCACCGTTCCAATCACTGCGATCGTCGAGCCCCCAGTCTCGGCGGCGACACCACCTGAACTCCGAGCTCCTGAGCCGACGCCCGAACGCCAGATCGAACCCACGCAGGAACCGGCACTCCAGCCCGTTGCCGCGGAACCCACCAGAACTACGGCAGCCGCGGGCCTTCTCGAGCAGGTGCGCACCATCCTGAAGGACACCGACAAGAACCTCTCGTTCCTGCTAAACGGCTCGTGTGAGGTGATGTCGACAGACGGCGATATCGTCGTCCTCGGGTTCTTTCACACGTTCCACCTGGAGCGGATCGAAAGCGGCAACCACAAGGCGCAGCTCTCCGAAGCCTTCTCGAAGGCCCTGGGTCGACCCGTGAAGGTCGTGTACGAGCACTCACCCCGCGAACAGAACGGCGAACAACGCAAAGGTGGACACCTTGCCCAGGCTGCCCGCGACATGGGCGCCCACGCGGTGCCACGCGAGAACTAGCACAAAGGAGGCGACGATGGCTAAAGGTGGATTCCCGGCAGGCGGTGGTGGAGGCGATCTGATGAAGCAGATCCAGCAGATGCAGTCCAAGCTCGCAGAGGCCCAGGCGAACCTCGAGGATATGCACTTCGACGCCACGTCCGGCGGCGGCGCTGTTTCCGTGACGATGAACGCCAAGCCCGCCCTCCTCAGGCTCGAGATCAAGCAAGAAGTCGTAGACCCAGACGACACCGAGATGCTGGTCGACCTGATCATGGCGGCGATGAACGAGGCGCTCGAAAAGGTGCGGAACGGCCAGATGCAGCAGCTCGCGGGCCTGGCCGGTGGGTTGAACATACCGGGACTCACTTCTTAAACCGCTCACCCGGCTGTATAATTCTTTCAACATGACTAACGTAGCTCGGGGCCTCAGGCCCGGGCGGTTCGCACGCACAAGGGCTCACCTTTGAACGAGTACACGTCCTCCACCGCCGCGCCCCTCGCCCGCCTGATCGAGGAGTTCTACAAACTCCCCGGCATCGGGCCCAAGAGCGCCCAGCGGCTCGCCTACTACCTTCTCCGCATGCCGGCCGCGGAGGCCTACTCGCTGGCCAAGGCGATCACCGAGGTCAAGGAACGCGTGACCCTGTGCACCATCTGCCAGAACGTCACCGAGAGCGACCCCTGCCGCGTCTGCTCCGACGACCGCCGCGACCAAACGCAGATCTGCGTCGTCGAGGAGCCGCTGGACATCCTGGCGATGGAGCGCACCGCCTCCTTTAGCGGTCTGTACCATGTCCTCCACGGTGCGATCTCGCCGATGGACGGCATCGGCCCCGAAGACCTGAAAGTGTCCGAACTGCTGAATCGCCTGCGTGACGGCGTCGTCCAGGAAGTGATCCTCGCCACCAACCCAAACCTCGAGGGCGAGGCGACATCGATGTACCTCACCCGGCTCATCAGCCCCCTGGGCGTGCGAGTAACCCGCCTGGCTCGCGGCCTGCCCGTTGGTGGCGACCTCGAGTATGCCGACGACGTCACGCTCACCCGTGCCTTCGAAGGCCGGCAAGAGATGGGCGCCTGATGCCCCTGAACGCTCGCCTCTACAAAACCGAGGCGATTATCGTGCGCCAACGCAAGCTCGGCGAGGCGGACCGGTTCCTGACGGTCTACACTCCGGCGCTCGGAAAGCTCGATGTCAAAGCCAAGGGCGTCCGCAAGATGACGAGCCGCCTTTCGGGTCATCTGCAGCCGCTTACCCGGTGCATGCTGGCCCTCGTGCAGGGCCACGCCGGCGATGTCGTCACTGGAGTCGAGACAATGGAGAGCTTCCGTCACCTCCACGAAGACCTCGACGCCCTCAGCCGCGGACTCTACGCCGCCGAGCTCGCCGACCGCATGACCGCCGAGCACGTCCACAACTTCCCAACCTACCGCCTGCTTCTCGACACCCTCCGCCGCCTCGACACCGGCGTCGACTGCGACTTGGCCCTCCGCTTCTTCGAGATGAAGCTGCTCGACCAGGCGGGCTTCCGGCCGGAGATCGAGCGTTGCGTCGCCTGCGAACAACCGCTGGAGCCCGTCGACAACTTCTTCGCCCCGATCGCCGGTGGCGCCGTCTGCCGGGGGTGTGTGCCCGGGCTCGCCGGGCCCCGCGTGCTCACCGTGAACGCCCTCAAGCTCTTGCGCGTGCTACAGCGCGGGTCGTATAACGATTTCGCCCGTATCCGAATGCCGGCTGAACTTGCGGACGAAGTGGAGCGCCACCTGCGCGGCTACATCATTACCGTGCTGGAACGCGATGTGAACGCCGCCAAGTTCATCGAGCGGCTGCGGCGAGACGGCGCGCGGGTCGCCGCCGAGGTCTAGACCGATGCCAATTTACGAGTACTACTGCGACAAGGACGACAGCGTCTTCGAGGCGCTAAAGTCCTTCAGTGCGTCCGACAAGCCGGCGAAATGCCCAAAGTGCGGCCGCGACGCCGACCGCATCATGCCGACGACGTTCCAGACGATGGCCCGCCACAAGGGCCTTCGGGAGCGTGTTCCATTCCACCAGAAGCAAGTGCGCGACGAAGAACCCAAGAAGACGATCGCGCGCGTAAAACCGAAGACGACAACCACCGCCAGGCCAGCGAAGAAGGGCTAACGATGCCGCTTTACGAATACTACTGTCAGCCTTGCCACGGGATCTTCGAGGAGATCCGGCAGATGCACGACGCCGCCCTCCCCGCCCCCTGCCCCGACTGCACCCGCGAGGCGCCCCGCATCATGTCCAGCTTCTCCGCCTTCGTCATGCGCGACGGCTACCCCCGCCGGCTCCCGGACAAGGGCACGTACTGGCACATGGGCAAGGAAGTGAAGAAGCGCGCGACTCGCATGGTCAGCAACACCCACCCCGAACTCGCCCAGCCCAAACCGAAAGTCAGGCCCACCAAGGGCGAGATCGTCGAGC
>JANLRX010000209.1:0-2735 GCA_031362025.1 Chloroflexota bacterium | reverse complement strand
CGGACTGCCAACAGCTCGGTAGCTAGTTCAGGGGGAGCTTAAATGACTGACGGCGTGGATCGCAATAAACATACCATTACGGTTATCCCGGGTGACGGCGTCGGCCCAGAGTGCATAGCTGCGGCCAGGCGGCTCCTGGATGCGGCGGGGGTGCCCATCGACTGGGAAGAGCGACAGGCCGGCGCGAGCGTCTTTAAACAGGGAATCGCCTCCGGCGTGCCCCAGGAGACCATCGACTCTATCCGAAGGACCGGTGTAGTCCTGAAGGGTCCCCTCGAGACCCCAGTGGGCTACGGCGAGAAGAGCGCCAACGTCACGTTGCGGAAGTTGTTCGAGACGTTCGGCAATATCCGTCCAGTGCGCGAATTGCCCGGGGTGCCGACGCCCTACAGCGGGCGGGGTGTGGATCTCGTCGTTGTGCGAGAGAACGTGGAGGACCTGTACGCCGGCATCGAGCACATGCAGACCCCAGGGGTCGCCCAGTGTCTGAAGCTCATATCCCGTAAGGGCTGTGAAAAAGTGGCCCGCCTCGCATTCGAGCTGGCCCTGGCGGAAGGACGCAAGAGTGTCGTCTGCGCCACCAAGTCGAATATCATGAAGCTGACTGAGGGGATGCTCAAGAGTACCTTTGAGGAGGTGGCTGGCGAGTATCCCGACATCGATGCTTCGCACATGATCATCGATAACTGCGCTCACCAGCTCGTAAAACGCCCCGAGCAATTCGACGTCATCGTTACCACAAACATGAACGGCGACATCATTAGTGATCTGTCATCCGCCCTTGTGGGGGGTCTCGGGTTCGCCCCGTCCGCCAACATCGGAAGCGATGTCGCCATCTTTGAAGCTGTGCACGGTTCAGCACCGAAGTACGCCGGAAGGAACGTAATCAATCCCACGGCGGTCATCCTGTCCGCGACGACGATGTTGCGATTCCTGGGTGAGTTCCAGGCGGCTAACCTCATCGAAAACGCCATCCTCGTGACCCTTGAAGAAGAGAAAGCCCGGACTGGTGACGTTGTCGGCTACGACATTGGGGCGGCCACAACCGTATACACTGAAACAGTTGCCGCGAACCTTGGCAGGAGCCCTGCCATGTCGCGTATCCGCGAGCACCGGCCTCTGAGAGTCCCGCGGGTTGATTCTAGGCCGGACTTCGTGCGTGCCCACCAGCGGCGGTTGGTAGGAGTCGACATCTTCCTTGAGTCGAGCCTAAGTCCTGAGGAACTGGGGCGGAGCCTCGAAGGGCTTGTCAACGGTTCCGCCGTTCGCCTCAAGATGGTCTCGAACCGTGGGACTATGGTGTACCCTAGCGTCGGCGCGATCACCGACTGCGTTGACCACTGGCGCGGCCGCTTCATCCTACGAGCGCCGACCGGCGACCTCTCGGACAGCGAGATATTTGACGTCATTCAGCGAGTGGCATCCGGGCACCGTTGGGTACACGTCGAGAAACTTCAGGAGATAGACGGTGAGCCGGCGTACACGCGGGCGCAGGGCGAAGACTAAAGGTGCCTCCCACACTGACGACCAACCCCCCGGGAGGGAGGACGGCTCCGGGGGCGACTCAGGCGCACACAACTTTCAGGCAGAGGCTGGACTCGGATCCCTCTGGCATCGACTTCATGACGTTTACCCACCTGGAGTAGAGTGTGCGGGATGACATCGAGAGTAGCCGCGACCCGCGACTCTACGTTCCGTGCTAGGGAGGTAACGGTGGCCTTCAACCAGGGCATGCTTGAAGAGATCGTCGACTGGTGCCGGGCAAGTCCCGAGCTCGAAACTACAAGGCGGGAAGCGCGTTCACACTTCTTCGGCGACGAGGACGAGCGTCCGGTCGAATACTGGCCTGGCACGGGGAACCTCGTCTCCAAAGAACGTCGCTTCCTGGGCTACTTCCTTTTCAATTGGGAGCTGCCGTCCGGCGAGCACGTGGGCGAGTCTGCCGTCAGGCGCCTCTATCAAGGCGACGTGCAGGGGAGCGCGATTCGTGTTCGCTTACGCGACCGGTATCGTCGGGCGCAGCGTCTACCTGGAGCTCGGGAAGGAGCGCTTTGAGGTCCGCAGCGCCCAGTGGGCAGCCAATCTTCACCGGGGCCTCGTCGTTGTGGCCCATCTCGTACCCGTACGCCATGGCTACTGGCTTCCCGGCCCCGGCTGGGCGGAGCTCCCGTTCACGCTCGGTGAGGGCATGCGCACCAACCTTGCCGAATTGCAGATCGACCCGATCCTTCGAGCGCATGCTGCAGCACAGATCGCGTCCGCTTGACGAGCTACCCAGGCCCGAACCACCAAGGGACGATGACCTGGACGCCGCAGTAGCCCGAATGACTGTCTGGGCGGGCGAGCACGCCCATGCCAGCCTGGCCATGCCCGCCGGCGAATGGGAGTCGTTGGTCCAGGAGCACATGGAGAATGAGATCAGCATCTCCGCGTTCCTTGAGGACGTATTCGGCCGGCTGACCGAGGACCCGACTGATGATGATGTTCGATATCTTGCCGACCTGCTAACAAACATTTGGAACAACACGCCACAGCCCGATCGTGACGGCAGGACCGCGAACCAGATGGCCCGCCAAGCGAGGGAGTCCTAGCCCGCTCATACATTTTTCAACGCTGTTATCGGCTACTCAAGAGCTGAGATGAAGAGAACAGCAGGCTTTGCGGGGGTGCTTACATTGCTTGCTGGCCTCCCCTGTTAGTTCCAAGGGGCCAAGTGCTGAGCGAGGCGAAGGGAT
>JANLRX010000148.1:0-2782 GCA_031362025.1 Chloroflexota bacterium | reverse complement strand
CAGGTACCAGCGCAGCGCGTCGGCGCCCGTTGTTTCGATCACGCTCCACGGGTCGACGGCGTTACCCAAGCTCTTCGACATCTTGCGGCCCTTCTCGTCCTGGATGTGGCCGGTGCAGATCACGTTCCGGTAGGCCAGGTTCTCCGGCACCACGCCCACCGCGTTCAGCAGCACCGCCTCCGCGTGCAGCGTGTAGAACCACCCACGCGTCTGGTCCACGCCTTCGCAGATGAAGTCGGCCGGGAACATCTTCTCGAAGACGTCCCGGTTCTCGAACGGGTAGTGCCACTGCGCGTACGGCATCGCGCCGGAGTCGAACCACGCGTCCATCAGCTCCGGTGTGCGCTTCATCGCCCCGCCGCACTTCTCGCACTTCAGCTCGATCCGGTCGATGTACGGGCGGTGGAAGTCCTCCAGCGCATCGACGGCCGCGGGGTCCACGGCCCGCTCGCGCAGCATCGCCCGCGAGCCCACGCAGTCCACGGCGTCGCAGCCTGTGCAGCGCCAGACCGGCAGCGGCGTCCCCCAGTAGCGCTCGCGCGAGAGCCCCCAGTCGATGTTGTTCCGCAGCCAGTCCCCGAACCGCCCGGTCTTGATGTGATCGGGATACCAGTTGATCTTCGAGTTGCCTTCCAGCAGGCTGTCCTTCACCGCCGTCGTCCGCACGTACCATGTCGGCTTAGCGTAGTAGAGGAGGGGCGTGTCGCAGCGCCAGCAGAACGGGTACGTGTGCTTGATCGTCCCGTGCTTCAGCATCAGCCCACGCGATTCCAGTTCCGCGATGATCTTCGGGTCGGCTTTCTTCACGAACTGCCCGGCCCACGGTGAACCGGCCGGCATCTGCCCGCGCAGGTCCACCGGCTGCACGAACAGCAGCCCGTGCTCCTTGCCCAGCGAGAAGTCCTCCCCACCGAACGCCGGCGCGATGTGCACGATCCCGGTGCCGTCTTCCATCGAGACGAACTCCGCGCCGAGCACCGTGTACGCCATCTCGACTTCCGCGATCGTCGACGGCATCAGCCGCCCGTTCTGCGTCCGGTCGAAGGTCAGCGCCGGCACACCCCAGGCCTCGGGGTCGTACAGCGGCTCGTACTTCAAGCCGACGAGCGCGTCGCCCTTGCCGAAGCGCACCTCGTCGCGCTCCTCACCGAGCACTGACTCCGCCAGTTCCTTCGCGACGACCAGCAATTCCCCGTCGACACGATAGATCCCGTACGGCGCGTCCGGCTTCACCGCCAGCGCGGTGTTTCCCGGAAGCGTCCACGGCGTCGTTGTCCACGCCACCAGGCTCACCGGCTCATCGCCCTCGAACTGTGCCGTCGCCCGCAGCTTCGCCGCCGACTCCGCTGTCAGCCGGAACTTCGGGAAGACACTCGGGTCCGGAGTGTCGTCCTTATACCCCAGCGATACCTCCGCGTCCGAGAGCGAAGTTTCGCAGCGGGGACAGTGCGGCGTCGAGCGGTAGTCCAGGTACAGCAGGTCGTTCTCCCACAGCTTCCGCACGATCCACCACACGCTCTCGATGTAGTTGTTGTCGTACGTGCGATAGGGCTCCTCCATGTCCACCCACATCGCGATCCGCTCCGTCAGCGCCTGCCATTCCTGCACGTACTTGAACACGGACTCGCGACAGCGGCGGTTGAACTCCTCCACCCCGAACTGCTCGATTTCAGGCTTCGTCTTCAGCCCCAGCTCGCGCTCAACCTCCAGCTCCACCGGCAGCCCGTGCGTGTCCCAGCCGCCCTTTCGCGGCACCCGGTACCCGCGCATCGTCTTGTAGCGGGGGAACAGGTCCTTGAAAGCGCGTGCCAGCACGTGGTGCACGCCCGGCCGGTTATTCGCCGTCGGCGGCCCCTCGTAGAACACGAAGAGCTTGTCTTCCGGGCGCTGGTCCACGCTCTTCCGGAACGTATCGTTGGCCTTCCACCACTTGAGGACCTCTTCCTCCAGCTTCGGAAAGCTCTGCCTGCTATCAACTGGCTTAAACATGACTTCTGTCATCCTGCGCGCTAAAACATACCGTTCGCGGGTCCGAGATCTCTTCGCGCAGGATCTGGCGGGGGGCAAACATCCGTCCGCGAGCGCAACGCCGAGCGCCCAAACTGTCGGCCATTCTTCTTCCCATCGCGCATTCCTTTCAAAACAACAAAAAGA
Source organism: Chloroflexota bacterium (assembly GCA_031362025.1). Lineage (GTDB taxonomy): Bacteria > Chloroflexota > Dehalococcoidia > SM23-28-2 > RBG-16-64-32 > DATKKM01. The sequence goes on along the minus strand of JANLRX010000148.1, from coordinate 628 downwards.
CCCGTCCACAAGGACGGGCCCATCAGGCTCGCGGTACCACCTCTGTTCCCCGACGAATCGGGGCACTCGTTCCGGCGTACGTCCGGCTCTCGCCGAGTTATACGCCTGCCTCTGCTAACGGGGGCTTCCGGCCGAGTCTACTGATTCGCCAAAGCGAACGTTGGGTCGACAGCTCGGGAGGGATCTTCCGCCGCTCGTTCCGCATCGCGCTCACACCATCCGCGACTCGCTTGCCGGACTACGCAACGTACTCGTCTCCGTCATCGCCTGCGTCTTCAGTTGTGCAGGTTAGTGTAGTTGTGAGCGTCTTCAAACGTCAATTACGTCCCCGAAGTCGCGTAGTTCTTCGTCTTCTGACAAGGTGGCTCTCGGATTGGCTAGCTTTTCTAACAACCGACACACATCACGAATGTTCTCAAGACAGCGAACACGGCCCCCTGGATCCGTCAGGAACAGATTGGCTCTTACAAGAAAGTCCAGCGCTGCGATCATATAGTTCACCGTCCAGGAGGCGTCCAATAAGCCCTCGAATCTGGGCGATGCATGAACCGAGTATCTTCCGTTGATGGACTCCTGACTCAGAGATTCCTTCAGACCATTGGCTCGGAAACGCAATTTGAGAAAGTCG
>JANLRX010000135.1:0-14011 GCA_031362025.1 Chloroflexota bacterium | reverse complement strand
CCGGGGATCGGCTCTTGCGAGTAGTCGGCGGCGATGATGCGGACGTCGCCGTCGGGGCAGCGCTCGTGGGCCCTGGCGAGCATCTCGGTGGAGATGTCGATGAGGGTGAAGCGGGCGTTGGGGAACTGCTGGCGGAGGATCGCGGCGAGCAAGCCGGTGCCAGCGCCGAGGTCGAGCACGTCGAACGCATCATCAGGACCGAAGGGGAGGACGCGGGCGACGGCGCCGTAGAAGTCGTCGAAACAGGGGATGAGCTGGCGCCGGAGGGGATCGTAGCTGCTGGCGGCGGCGTCGAAAGCGGACTTGACATCCCGGTACGGCGTTGTCATCGGTCAGTAGGGCAGAACGAAGCGGGCGAGGGGGAGTTCGGTGTCGATGGTGCACCAGGTGGCCGAGATGATATTGCGGTTCGGGAGGAGGGCCCAATCGCTGCCGTCGGGGTACTCCACGAAGCCGCGGCCGCGCGCCGCCTTCTGGATGACGTGCTCGGGGTCGAGCTGGATGATCTGGATGAGATCGTGGCGAACGTTCTCCTGTACGGACGGCGCGAGACGGAGCGTGAGAGTGGGGTCGAAACGGGCAATGTCGTTCTCGATCGGCTCGATTTCCCTCAGGCCGACTTCAGCCATGGTCTCGTCATCGACGCTGATATCGACGCGGACGACGCCCTTCTTCTTCTTTTCGGTGATGTTGATCTCGCCGAGGCGGCAGGGGTATCCCCAGACTTCGCGGAGAGCGGCCATGGCGAGCGGGTTGTCGACGACGGACTGGACCGCGAACCCGCGCATGAAGAAGCTCGCACGGCAGCCGATGTACTGGGTGGCGACCGTGAAGGGGCCGACGGGCGAGTCGGGGTACTCGGCCACCTCGATGATGGCGTAAGGGGGCGAAGAGCGGGTGAGCTTCGGCGGGAGCCACTCGAGGACGGGCTCTTTGTCGGTCTCGAACATTACTTTGAGGACGCGCGCGCCGGGGAGTTTCCAGGGCGGCGGCGGGTAGAGGGGCGCGGCGATTGGGCCGGTGTGGGCGACGCGGTCTTCGGTGAGCTGGCCGGGGTCAGGCATGCGTTAGTGATCTGGCGCAGTGAATCGCGTTGAAGTGGCGCGCGTCATTCTTCGTTGCGGGCGTTTGCCCCCCGCCAGGTCCTTCGCAAAGATACGTGGTGGCTTCGTGCGACTGTGGGTGCGGCTCAGGATGACACATGTCAGGGGGTTGCCAGGGTGGATTCGGGGATGATGGTGATCGCGCCGGGGTCGAAGGCTGGCATGACGTGCTCGGCGAAGAGGCGCATCGAGTTCAGGATCTTCTCCTGGGGGACGGCGTCGCCGGCGTTGAGGATGAACACCATACGGTCGACACCGATCTCTTGCCACATCTTGAGGTTCTTGATGACGGTCTCGGGGCTGCCGATGCCCATGCCCTCGCGGATGATGCCGCCACCGCCGGGCGCTTTGTCGTTGCCGGTGGGCACACGCAAGGAGAAGAGCAGGCCGGGCGTCTTGTAGGCCTTAGACGGATAGACGCTGCTGATGCCGATGAGGTGGGCGGCGAGGTAGGCGAAGGTGTACGCGAGCTTGCCGCCGATGGCCTGCGCCTGCTCGTCGGTCTCGTCCACGTAGAGGAAGGTGACGGCGTTGACCTGGTCGTTGATGAACTCGCCGACGGGTTCGCAGGTGCGGATGATGCTGCGGTAGTCCTTGACGCGCTGCTCGTACTCGCCGGGGGTGCCGAGGGAGACGCCGAGACAGCCGATGCCGCGCTCGGCGGCCTGGATGGCGGTCTCGGGGCTGGAGACGGCGACCCACATAGGCGGGTGGGGTTTCTGGTAGGGCTTTGGGATGACGTTGCGCTCCGGCATCTTGAAGTACTTGCCGTCCCAGGAGAAGTTCTCTTGTGTCCACATCTTCGGGATGGCGTGCACGGCTTCGTCCCACATCTCCTTGGTGAGGTCAGGGTCGCAGCGGAAACCGCCAAGCTCGGTCCAGGTGGCGGAGCGGCCTGTGCCGAACTCGAGGCGGCCCCTGGAGACGATGTCGAGGGCGGCGGCGCGTTCGGCGCAGCGGGCGGGGTGGTTGAAGGGCGGCAGGACCATCATCACGCCGTGGCCGAGACGGATGCGTTTGGTGCGGGCGGCGGCGGCGGCAAGGAACACCTCGGGCGCCGAACAGTGGGAGTACTCCTCGAGGAAGTGGTGCTCGACGGCCCATGTCTGGTCGAAGCCCAGCTCGTCGGCGAGGACGACCTGATCGAGGGCGTTGTGGTAGACCTCGGATTCAGACGTTGGGGTCCACGGTTTGCCGACTGAAAGCTCGTGAAAGATGCCGAATTTCATGGCGGGAATTATGTTAGCACGGAGAGAGTAGCCAGGAGCCAGTAGCAAGTAGCCTGAGGTGCCACCCCCGGCCCCGCCCGTGGAAGGCTGAAGCCGTTCCTTTACTTGATGACGCCACGCTCGGTGAGGGCGGTGACTTCGGCTTCGGAGAGGCCGAGGAGCTCGTTCAGGACGTAGGCGTTGTCGCCGCCCATGATCGGGGCGGCGCTGCGGACTTCGGCCGGCGTTTCCGACATGCGGTAGGGGATGCCGGCGTGGCGGCGAGTGCCGACGACGGGGTGCTCCTTCTCGACCCAGAAGTCGCGGTCGGCGAGCTGGGGGTTGTCGAGGACTTCGCGGTTGCGCAGGGGTGGGTAGGCGGGGATGCCGGCGGCCTGGAGCGCTTCCATCGCGTCGAACGGATCCTGGGCGAGTGTCCACTCCATGATCGCCATCTCGAGGTCGTCCTCGATGGCCCTGCGGTCGGCGAGGGTGCGGTAGCGGGCGTCGTCGGCAAGCTCAGGGCGGCCCATGACTTCGGTGAGGCGGCGCCACTCGTCGTCCGAGCGGCAGGCGATGGAGATCCAGGCGTCGTCGCCGGCGGCCATGAAGACGCCGTGCGGGGACATGTGTGGCACGCGGTTGCCGTTGCGTTCCGGTTGGGAGCCGGTCATCTGGTACTGGAGGAAGGCCTCGCCGAGCACGGACATGCTGGAGTCCCACTGGGACATGTCGATGTACTGGCCTTTGCCGGTGCAGTCGCGGTGGAAGAGCGCAGCGATGACGGCAAAGGCGGCGTGGAGGCCGGCGTTCGGGTCGCCGTAGGACATGCCGACGTGCATCGGATGCCAGTCCTTGTAGCCGGTGAGGGTCGAGAGGCCGGACATCGGGACCTGGGCCGGGCCATACGAGACGTAGGCGGACTCCGGGCCGATGCGGCCATAGCCGGACATGCTGATCATCACGAGGTCGGCCTTCACTTTGCGGAGGTCTTCGTAGCCGAGACCGAGCTTGTCGATGATACCGGACGCGAAGTTCTCGACGGCGATGTCACTCTTGGCGACGATCTGCTTGGCGAGGTCGCGGCCCTCTTCGGTCTGGAGGTTGAGGAGGACGCTGCGCTTGCCCTGGTTGTACTGGTTGAAGTAGCCGGATGCGTTCGGGTTGGGAGCGCCGCCGGGCCACGGGGGGAGCATGCGGACGGTGCAGATGCGACCGGTCGTCTCCATGCGGATGACCTCGGCGCCCATGTGTGCGAGCTGCATCGTGCACATGGGGCCGGCCCAGACCCAGGTGAAGTCGGCGACGCGGATGCCTGCGAGCGGACCGGCCATCAGACCACCCCTTCCGACTTGAGCGACGCGAGATCGCTCTCGGATACGCCGATCGTGCTGAGGACTTCGGCGGTGTGCTGGCCGAGGGTGGGTGCGGGCGAGCGGATCTCCCACGGGGTCCCGCCGAGCCTGTACGGCGCGCCGGGGTAGCGATAGGTGCCGGCCTCTGGGTGCGCGACTTCGAGGAAGTAGCCGCGGGCCTTGAGGTGCTCAGAGTCGAGGAGGCTGCCCATCGTGGAGACGGGCGCGAACGGGATGCGCTTCTCCTGGGCGGCGCGGTAGAGGTCGGCGGCGTTCCAGGTGGCGACCCACTCGGCCATGAAGGGTCGGAGGGCATCCCAGTTGGAGGCGCGGACGAAGCGGTTGGCGGCGACCTCCCAGGTGGCCCACTCGGGCGTGTCCATAAGCTCGACGAGGCGTTGCCACTGGTGCTCCTCGATGCAGAGGACGAATATCCACTCCCCGTCCTTGCACTCGAACATGTCGATCGGGTGGATCGGGCGCTGGCCCCAACGGACAGCGGTGATGTCCATGTAGCTCCAGGTGGGAAGCGACGATTCGAGGATCGAGGCGATGCAGGCCTGCACGGAGATTTCGATGTGCTGACCGGCAACCATTCCGCGCTGCCGTCCGTAGAGTGCGCCCATCGTGGAGAGCGCGCCGTTGACGCCGGCCTGGTACGCCGCCTGGTAGCCGTACGGCTTGAGGGGCGGCATCTCCGGGTGGCCGGGCCAGCCGTTGAGCCAGGTCCAGCCGCCGGCGCTCAGCAGTGTGAGGTCGGTGGCTTCGTAGTCGGCGTGAGGACCTTCGGCGCCGAACGGGAAGATCGAGGTCATGATGAGGTTGGCGTTCAGCGGGTGGATGCGCTCGTAGGTCAGGCCGAGGGCGGTGGCCTGCTTGGGCGCGAAGTCGTGGATGAGGACGTCCGCTGTCGCGAGGAGCTTGTCGAAGAGGTCGCGGCCTTTGGTTTGGGAGATGTCGAGGGTGACGCCGCGCTTGTTGGTATTCAGGTACAGGTAGGTGCCGCTGGCCTCGGGGTTCGGCTTGTCCTTCGGGTAGGGGCCGAGGGCGCGCGCCGGGTCGCCTTCGCCGGGCGCCTCAACCTTGATGACGTCCGCGCCGAGGTCGGCGATGAGCTTTGCAGCGTAGGAAGCGGCGCCGGTGATGCCGCATTCGACGACGGTGATCCCTTCGAGGGCGCGTTCTGGCATAGTGGGCACAGGATAGACGGTTGCGCGCGGCGCTGGCAAACGGAGGGGGCCGATGCCATACTGAGCCGCGATCATGTCCGTCGATACCACGACCCTCGCCGCCGACTTCGAGCGTGTCTACGGGCGGGCGCCGGACCTCATCGCCGAGGCGCCGGGGCGGGTGAACCTGATCGGCGAGCACACGGACTACAACGGTGGGTTCGTGCTGCCGATGGCGATCGACCGGACGGTGGCGGTGGCGGCAGCGGCGCGGGATGACGGGACATCGCGGGCCTATGCCCGGGACTACGACCAACATGACGAGTTCCCGCTGCACCGGGTGCGGCGCTTTGCCGGGAGCCGGGGTTGGCGGGACTACGTGCGCGGCGTCGCGTGGGCGCTGCTGGATGAGAACTACGAACTGCGCGGGGCTGACCTGCTGATCGCGGGTGATGTGCCGCAGGGAGCGGGCCTCTCGTCGTCAGCGGCGATTGAGATGGCGGTGGCTGGAGCGCTGGTCACGGTGGCCGGGGGCGAGGTGAAGGCGCGGGAGTTGGCGCTGGTCTGCCAGAAGGCGGAGAACCTCTCGGTGGGGGTGCAGAGTGGGATCATGGACCAGTTCGCGTCCGGGCTCGGGCAGGCTGGACACGCGTTGCTGATCGACTGCCGGTCGCTGGAGGTGGAGCCGGTGCCGCTGCCGGACAGGTACGCGATCGTGGTCGTCAACTCGAAGGTGCCGCGGAGGCTGGCGGAGACGCCGTACAACCTGCGGCGCGAGGAATGTGCAGCGGCCGCGTTCGATTTGGACGTGGAGACGCTGAGGGACGCTGACCTGGACATGCTGGAGGCGCGTCTGGGGAAGATGCCGGACGTGAACTATAAGCGAGCGCGGCACGTCATCACGGAGAACGGGCGGGTGCTCGCGACTGCGGTGTCGTTGCGGCTGGAGAAGGTGGAGACGGCCGGCGAGCTGATGAACGAGTCGCACCGGAGCATGCGGGACCAGTTTGAGATGTCGACGCCGGAGATCGACGCGCTGGTGGAGATCGCGATGGCGGCGGGTGCGGCGGGGGCGCGGCTGACGGGCGGCGGGTTCGGCGGGTGCACGGTGAACCTGGTGCCGAACGGCGAGGTAGAGGTGTTTCGGGCGAATGTCATTGAGAAGTATCGGGAGAAGACGGGGTTCGACGCGGAGGTCTACGTCTGCCGCGCGACGGAAGGATTGCGGGTGAGCCATGCCTGAGGTGCGATTCGAGGAGACGGAGCACGGGCCCGCGCTGGACAACGGCGCCGTGCGGGTGCAGGTGCACCGGATCAAGGGCACGTTCGATGTGACGGACGTGGCGAGTGGGCGGACGGTGCTTGCGGACGCCGCCGCGGCAGTGTCGTTGATGGACGGGCCGCCGTTTACGACTTGGGGCGAGGAGTTCAGCTTCGAGGGGACGGATGACGTAGACGACCGGCAGGGGCGCGGGCTGGCGCTGGTGCTCACGCGGGAGACGCTGGAGGACGAACCGGAGCTGCACCTGACGCTGACGTTGTACGACGACCGACCGTTCGTGATCGCTCGGGCGGATGTGCAGAACATTGGTGATGCGCCGATGCGGGTGCGGGAGCTGCGGCCGATGGACGGCGCGAGGGTCGATCTTGGGGCGACAGCGACGGTGCTACGGTTCTACAAGCAGGGGTGGCAGAGCTGGTCGCCGACGATTGTGCTGGACTGCTCCGGGGAGGACCTCGTGATGTCGCCGCCGACGATTGGGCCGGGCACGCAGCCTCCGCAGAAGCCCGGGCGCTTCGTGTCCGAGGCGATGACGGCGGTGGTGGACCCGGAGACGGATCACGGCGTGCTGGCTGGCTTCGTGTCGAACGCGAACCAGTTCTCACACGTGTGGCTGGATACGGCGGACGGAACGATGACGGCGGCGTCGTACGCGGACGGGGTGACGATTGGTCACCGGGAGGTGATCGCTTCGGAGCGGCTATTGATCGACGTGACATCGCCGCCGTTGCGGGCGCTCGAGAGGTACGGGAACGCGGTGGGGCGCGAGATGGAGGCGCTGCCGCACGAGCGCGTCACGAGCGGGTGGTGCAGCTGGTACTACTACTTCCAGGGGATAAGCGAGGCGGAGGTGCTGGCGAACCTCGACTATATAGCCGCGAACCGGGAGGCGCTGCCGTTCGAGTACGTGCAGATCGACGACGGGTACCAGGCCGAGATCGGGGACTGGCTGACGGCGAACGAGAAGTTCCCGAGCGGGATGAAGGCGCTCGCGGATACGATCCACGATCGCGGGTACAAGGCGGGGCTGTGGGTGGCGCCGTTCCTGGCGGGTGCGAGGTCGAAACTATTCGCGGAGCACCCTGACTGGTTCGTGAAGTTCTCCACGGGGATGCCGGCGATCGGGACGATGAACTGGGGGCAACTGTGCTTCGCGCTCGACACGACGCACCCGGAGGCGGCGGCGTGGCTGAAGAACGTGTTCGAGACGGTGTGCGGGGAGTGGGGATACGACTACGTGAAGATCGACTTCATCTTCGCGGCGGCGGTGGATGGCGTGCGTTATGACCCGAACGCGACGAGGGCGCAAGCCTACAGGCGGGGGCTGGAGATCGTGCGGGATGCGGTGGGGGACCGGTTCGTGCTGGCCTGCGGGAACCCGCAGCTGGCGAGCGTGGGGATGGTGGAGGCGGCGCGGGTGGGACCGGACGTGGGGCCGTACTGGCTTCCGTTCGACAGGCCGGCGCCACGGACGCTCCTGAGCGATCCGTCGGCGCTGAACAGCATCCGGAACACGATCACGCGGTACTGGATGCACGGCCGGCTCTGGATGAGCGACCCGGACTGCCTGCTGGTGCGTGAGTCGGACACGGCTCTGGCCGGAGACGAGGTGCGGGCGCTGGCCACAGTGATCGCGATGACGGGAGGGATGGTGCTGGACAGCGACAACCTTCCGAAGCTGTCGGACTCGCGGCGGGAGCTTATCTCGCTGCTGTTGCCTGTGTACGGGAAGGCGGCGATACCACTGGACCTGTTCCAGACGCCGGACGTGCCGCAGGTGCTCTCGCTGGACTGTGGAACGCACCGGATGCTGGCGCTCTTCAACTGGGCGGACGAGGCGGCGGAGGTGTCGTCCCCGCTGCCGGAAGGACGCTGGCACGCGCTCGAGTTCTGGGGCGAGGAGTACGTAGGCGTTGTGGAGGGTGAGGTGCGCCTGAAGGTCGAGCCGCATGCCTGCAAGCTGCTGCGGCTGACCACGGACGCCGGTCGGCTGCAGGTGGTGGGATCGAATCTGCATGTCATGCAGGGGGCGTCGGAGGTGGCTTCTGAGGAGTGGGATGGGGCGCGGCTGCGGGTGGGGTTGCGGCCGGTGGCGCGGAAGGACGGGGCGATCTTTGTGGCGGACAGGGACGGAGCGCGGCGGGTGGAGGTGAGCGGGTTGGTGGAGGAGAGGGTGATCGAGATTTAGGGTGCTGCGGGGCGCTGCCGCGCGTGCTGGCTGGTGTTTGGTGCACTTACCCCCATTCCCGCCAGATCCTGCTGCCGCAGGATGACAGGCGCTAAGTTGTGGTGATCCCCTCTAGCAGGAAGCATCGGGCGGGGGCGCCGTCTGCACCGACGACGCGGAGGGGGGCGCAGATGAGGAAATATTCGCCGGGTGGTACGGCGCGGAGGTCGAGGCCCTCGATGATGACGATGTTCTTTTCGAGAAGAGCGTGATGGACGGCGTGGGTGGGGGAGCGGAAGCGTTCGATCGAGAGGTAATCGATGCCGACGAGGACGAGGCCGCGGGCGGCGAGCCAGGGGCCGGCGTCTTCGGCGAAACCGATGAACTCGGGGTGGAACTCGGTGTCGTCGAGGAGGCGGCCGTTAGAGGTTTTGACGAGCAGTCGGGTGGTGCCGGCGGGAATGGCCATGCCATCGAGGTCGGCGGCGGTGATGTGGGCGTCGCCGGGGAACTCGGCGACGTATGCGGGGCCGATGAGGTACTCGGTCGGCATCTGCTCGACGGTGACGCCGTTATCGAGGAAGTGGTCGGGGGCGTCGACGTGGGTGCCGGTGTGGGAGCCGAGGGAGAGGGCGCTGACGTTGGCGGAGTCGCCGCGGTCGATGCGGGAGTGGAAAGTGAGGACGGGGCCGGGCTCTTCGCCGCCGTATGTGGCTATATCGCGGGTGAGGGGGACCGATACGTCGTAGATTCGCATGGGGATATTATGCCTGAGGCGGGCGTACAATTCGGGTGGTATAGATATCGGTGTCGTACTGATTTACCTGGGAGTTGGCATCGTCGTGCTGATCGGATTGGCGCTCCCCCGACCGACACTAAAGGTTGGGGCGTCGCTCTCGGTCGCCGTTGCGCTGGCAGCATCGGCAGTGATGTTGTGCCTGATCTTTGTCTCCTATTCCGAGCCGTTTGATGGCGGACCTTCGACGTTCCGTGAAGCACTTCCGCTGATCGCGATTTACGGACTGCTGCCTCTGCTGGTGACGGCTTTCGGCGCCTACATGACGTTTAGCGAACCACCGGGGAGAGTCTCGCTATGGGCTGCAGCGATTGCGCAGATCATCCCCCAGGGGATCCTGATGAACCTAACCCCCCAAACTCAGTTCGAGCCGATCGTCATGGTCTGGATGTCGCCCGGGTTGCTCCTGCTGCTGAGCGCCGTTTTGGTATCGCGCCGTCGTGAACCGGCTGGGCCCTCGCTCGGGCACGGGAAGGGCCAAGCATGACCGAACCACAGGTACTGACCGAAGAACAGGTGCAGACGGGACTGGCGGAGCTTGAGGGGTGGGAGCTGCGGGATGGGCGGCTGCGGAAGCAGTTCACGTTCCGGACGTTCTTGCGGGCGATTGCGTTTGTGAACAGCGTGGCGTACCTGGCGGAGGGCGCGGGACATCACCCGGACATCACGATCAACTACAACAAGGTGACACTGCGGATCATCACGCACAGCGAGGGCGCGCTGACGGACCGGGATTTCTCGCTGGCGAAGGGGATCGAGGAGAAGCTGACGTCAAAGTTGATGATCCAGCCGGAAGCGGAGTGACACCAAGAGAATCGGGACGTTGGCCCGCCGCCCCGCCCCGTGGAAAGCTAAAGCACTCCGCTACGGGGCCGCGACGTCGTTCGGGCAAAGAAAACGCCTGGGCTCTCGATTGGATTCGCTTGGGGTCTCACCGGGTCGCCCCGGGAGTCCTTTTCGCTGCACCGCTCGATCACTCAGGCATAAACTACGCTACCTCATCGGCAATAAAATGTCAATAGCAGATATAGACAGAGCCCGACCCTTTTGGAAGCGCTAAACGCTACACGCAGGGGTCGACGGGCACACCACCGAGCTGCATCAGCGGGGTAAAGATGTCGCCGAGGCTGATGCCATAGACGCAGTCTGTGTCGCCCAACCGACCGCCCTGGACCGTGGCGCCGATGTCGGGGCAATCGTCGATATCGTCGGAGAACCCGGCCATGGCGCGGATGACGCGCAGGACGTCTTGATCAGTCAGGCGGCCGTCGCAGTCGGTATCCTCGATCGGGATGGCCGGAGGCGGCGTCGGGGTTGGCGGCGCTGTGATGTGCGGGGTGAATGACGGCACGTTGCCGGTCTGGGTGGGGGCCGGCGTGATGCTGATGGTTGGCACGGGTGTTGGAGTCGGTGACGGACTCGGCGTGGGAGTGGGCGAAGGTGTGGGGGACGTGCACTCCGTGTCGATGGCGATTCGCGCGCCGGTAATCACGACGTCGATCGGATCATCGCCGGACAAGAATAGCGGCGCTCTGGCCTCTGGCAGACCCGGCGAGAACGTGAGAACCGTGATCCCGGTGCCTTCGGTTTGCAGCATGAGCCGTGCCAGCACGCCGGATCCTGACGAGACGAACTGAGCGCCGACACCCAGGAAATGCAGCCCGTCCGTGGACGGTGGGGCTTCTGAGGCACTGAAGCCACCCCGGAAGAGTTGGTCGGTCTGCTCCGGCGGATCGATGGCATCGTCGGCCGGTACGCTGATCTTCGCCGGATCGTACTTCAGGGTGAACTCCCAGGCCTGGAGGCCGGTGACGTCTGCGATCCAGATATCGATTGGAACGATCGCCCCGCTCGTCACCTGGGTGCACTCGTCGATTGTACCGAGCGTCTCGAAGTCGTTTTCGGTGATATCGACGTCTATGCCCACGGTCGTGTCAGACGGGCCTGCCGAGCCCTCATTCACCATTTGGTGGAAGTAGAACGTTAGTATGAACAGGCTAACCGCAGCGATAAATAGCTTTGTTTTCATTTGTTCGCCCCCGTGATACCCCCGCAACAGTGGACGATAGCACGACAGCAAGTGCCGTGAGCGCCGCTCGCCGACAAAAGAGCTTCCACGTTCAGTAACTGGTGCAATAAGATGGGCTCGTGATTACGCCCCCCCGGCCGGCAACGCGATTCGATGTGCCCGGGAGCGCACATACCTCTACAGGCATCAACAGCCCGCTGCGGCGGACGTTTCAGGTGCGAGGATGATCGAACGCTACACACGGCCTGAGATGGCGCGTGTCTGGTCCGAGGAGAACAAGGCCGACAAGTGGCTGCAGATCGAGATTGCGGTCTGCGAGGCGTGGACGGAGCGCGGAGTCATCCCGCCCGAGGACATGGCGAAGATCCGCGGCGCCAAGTATGACCTGGCGAAGTGGCAGGAGTACGAACGCGAGATGCACCACCACTTCAACGCCTGGTTGCGGTCGGTGGCGGACTCGCTGGGAGAGGAGTCGCGGTGGATCCACCTTGGGCTGACCTCGTACGACGTCGAGGACACGGCGCTGGCGTTGCGGCTGGTGGAGGCGACGGAGCTTATCGAGAACGACATCCGGGAGCTGCTGGACGTGATCGCGGTCCGCGCGAAGGAGCACAAACACACGCCGATGATGGGCCGCAGCCACGGCGTGCACGCTGAGCCGATCTCGTTTGGGTTGAAGGTGGCGAGCTGGTGGGACGAGATGCGCCGCAACGGTCACCGTCTCGTGAACGCGAAGGAGCAGGTGGCCGTCGGGAAGATCTCGGGGCCGGTGGGCTCGCACGCGACGGTGCCGCCGGACCTGGAGGACGAGGTGTGCGGGAGGCTGGGGCTGCTGGTGGAGCCGGTATCCACGCAGATCGTGCACCGGGACCGGCACGCGTACTACGTTTCGACGCTGGCGGTAGTGGCGGCTTCGCTGGACAGGATTGCGACGGAGATCCGGCACCTGCAGCGGAGCGAGGTGCGCGAGGTGGAGGAGCCGTTCTCCGAGGGGCAGACGGGATCTTCGTCGATGCCGCACAAGCGCAACCCGGAGAAGTGCGAGCGCATCTCGGGGCTATCGCGGCTGTTCCGGGGGTACGCGGTGACGGCGCTGGATAACGTTCCGCTGTGGCATGAGCGCGACATCTCGCACTCGTCGGCGGAGCGAGTGATGCTGCCGGACGCGTGCATCCTGCTGGACTACATGCTGGACCTAACGACGTACATCATCCGAGGGATGACGGTGTACCCGGAGCGGATGCAGGAAAACATGGAGATGAGCTACGGTCTCCCCGCCTCGCAGAGGGTGCTGCTGGCGCTGGTGGACAAGGGGCTGAAGCGCCAGGATGCATACAAGATCGTGCAGATGAATGCGATGAAGGCGTGGGAGACGAAGCGCCCGTATATCGAGTTCTTGCTGGAGGATGAGCGGGTGACGGCACACCTCTCTCGGGATGAGGTGACGGCGCTCTTCGACCAGGCGTGGTACCTGCGTTATGTAGACCAGAACTTCGAGAGGCTGGGCCTCTGAGCCTGGTCTAGTTGTCGCAGGGGGCGAGGAGTTCGGTTATTGCCCCGCGGCCCTCGCAGCGCCAGCAGTTGCCTCGGCCGTCGCAGAATACGCACGATAGCGATCCGCGGCCTTTGCATTCCTGACAGAGGCCGCTGCCATTGCAGAGGGGGCACGTTGAGTTTTGCTCTACGTTAATTTTCATTACGACGGTGGGATGTCACCCGAATTTGGCGGGTTACGCGCTGCTGAAGTTGGAGAGTTTACGTTCGGTGAAGAGCGGAAAGTCTGGTAAAATGGCCAAGTTCTCAGTAGGCCGGGTGACCGCTCTTCGTTTCGGCGGAGAGAGGAAGGTCCGAGCTCCTTACGTGCAGCGCGCTGGGTAACTCCCAGGCGGAGCTATCCGACGGAAAGTGGCACAGAAACATACCGTCCGCCTCGGCGGATAAGGGTGAAATGGTGGGGTAAGAGCCCACCGGCGTTGGTGCGAGCCAGCGGCCGGCCAAACCCCGCGCGGAGCAAGGCCAAATAGGAGGGTGCTAAGGGTGCCCGACCCAAACCCTCGGGTTGGCCGCTAGAGGCCGTGAGCAATTGCGGCACAAGATTGATGGTCACCATCCGCCTCGGCGGATACAGAACTCGGCCTACAGGCCTGCTGAGAACCCTTCGGGAGTAGCAAGGAGCCAGTAGCAAGTAGCCAGAGGCGCAGGACGACGACGGGCCTTCTGGCGTTTACCATTCACAATATGTTGCTACGAGAAGTTGCCTCCGAACTGAACGGCCGCTTGATCGGCGACGGTGATGTTGAAATCACCGGGATTGAGTACGACTCGCGTGCAGTGGAGCCTGGGTCGCTGTTTGTGGCGGTGCCGGGGTTTGCCGTGGACGGACACGTGTACCTGGGCCGAGCGATTGAGAGCGGCGCGGCGGCTGTGGCTGTGCAGGAGGACCACGAAGGGATCTGGCGATCGATCGTGGAGGGGGCAGGGGCGGATGTGCTGGTGCTGCCGGACACGCGGCGGGGTTTGGCGCAGCTGTCGGCCGCGTTTTACGGGCACCCGGCGCGCAAGCTGAAGGTTGTCGGGGTGACTGGCACGGACGGCAAGACGAGTCTCTGCCACCTGATCGCGCATGTCTTTAATTCGACCGGGCACAAGGCGGGGCTGATCAGCACTGCGGAGTGCCGGATTGGCGATGAACTGCTGCCGGACACGGGTCGCTTCACGACGCCGGAGGCCCCGCAGGTGCAGTCGATGCTGGCGCAGATGGTGGAGGCGGGATGCGAATGGGCGGTGATCGCGCCCGATGTTCGTCAGCACAGCGATGTCGTACTCGCACTCGTCCACGCGATGCAGGGCCAGCCCGTGGGACGTCGCCTCGATCACCGCCCATTCGCATCCCGCCTCCACC
>JANLRX010000123.1:0-3337 GCA_031362025.1 Chloroflexota bacterium | reverse complement strand
TCGAACGTCTCCATCGTGTCCATGAACTGCCACGCCGTCAGCGCGATCCGATGCGGGATCTCCGGGTCCGGGAACCCAATCACGTGGAAGCTTCCCGCCTCTTGCTGTACAAGGTTGGAAAGCTCGTCCCGTAACTCGCCGCACTGCGTCGCATCCAGCGCCGGCTCCGCCATGCAGTTGAACCAGACCACCGAATAGCCGTGCTCCATGTGATGCACTGCCACCTCGTCCGGGATTCGCTCGTCATAGAACCCGCGCTGCACCAGCTCGCCGATGTGCCTGCCGCTGGTCGGCGGGTTCGTGTTGTACGTCGTCGTGTTGTAGCCCTGGAACTCGCCCTGCCCGTAGTGGCGGCCCTCAGCGCTCGGCGCTTCGTTCGTCAGCATCTCCACCGGGTACGGGTAATCCCCCATCGGGTCCGCCTCCCAGCGGTTCTCCCCGTCGTCGTCCCCGCCGCTTCCGCTGCACGCCATCGCCGCCAACGCGATCATCAGGACAACCGCGAGCAAGAGCGGAATGCGGGCGAAGTTCACCTGCCTAGCTTTGCAGGAGCGATGCGATCTTGTCCAGAACAGGTGTCAGGTCCTCCGATGTGTCTACGGTCAGGTGCTCCCGCTGGATCGGGTGCACGTCCGCGCCCATCCGCTCGAACACATCCAGCGTCGCCGTCGAGCGGTCCAGCGGATCGCGCTCCGACTCCCGCTTCCGCAGCCGGTCCCGGATCACCCCGATCGGCGCCTCCACCTGCACGAGGATCAGCGGCACGCCGTATCGCTCGGCGATCTCGTAGAGCGGCTTCCGGCTCGGCTCCCTCACGTTCGTCGCGTCCACGATCACCGTCACCCCGCGCGTCAGCAGCCGACCCAACAGCTCGTGGATCGCCGGGAACACCCGTCCGTGCTCCTTCTTCGTGTGCTGCGGGTCCTCGAACAGCGTCTGCCGCATCGCATCGCTGTCCACGATCGCCGCCGGGTGCCGTTTCGCCAGCGCCCGCGCAAAGTACGACTTCCCGCTCCCCGGCAACCCCACCAGCACCACCAGCGCCGGCTTCTCAGACGGCGGCGGGATCACCCCAAGCGCTGCCTCCAGACGGTCCGTATCGTGTGCCAGCACCGCCGCGCGCCGCGCGATCCGCTTCGCCTCTTCCCGGGCCTTCTTCCGCTCGATGTCACTCATCTTCGTAGTACGCGATCCCCAGGAACCCCGGCCCCGTATGCACTGCCATCACGCTCGTAAACTCCGAGACGATCAGCTCCGCCGGCCCGAACCGCTCTCGCACTGCCTCCGCCAATCGCTCTGCCTCCTCCGCCGCGTCCGCGTGCATCACCCCGACGTGCAACCGTCCTCCACTCAGCCCACCCTCCACCTCTGCCAGCATCCGCTCGCGAGCCCGCGCCGCCGTCCGGCACCGGGCGATCGACCGCGCACTCCCATCCTCGAACGCCAGCACCGGCCGGACCCGCAGCACCGACGCCGCCCAGCCCACCACCCACGGCACCCGCCCGCCCTTCACCAGGTATCGCAGCGTCTCCAGCGTCCCGATCATCCGCCCCCGCCCCCCCACGCTCTCCGCGATCCGTGCGATGTCCTCCACCCCCGCTCCCGCCTTCGCCGCTCGCGCCGCCGCCAGCACCGCGAACCCGTGCACCATCGCCAGCCCGCCCGTATCCACCACTCTCGTCTCAAGTCCCGGCAACTCATCGCGGGCCATCTCCGCCCCCGTCAGCGCCGCCTCATACGTCCCGCTGTACCCCGCCGAAAGCGTCAGGCACACCGCCGCCTCCGACCCCGCCTCGTGCGCCGCCCGAAACGCCGCCAGGAAATCCCCCGGCGCCGCCGTCGCGCTCTGCGGCCGCCCGCTCGCCGCCTCCACTCGCCTGAACAACTCCCGGGCCGGAATCGCCCCGTCCGCGACCACCTCACCTCCCACCACAAGCGTCAGCGGCACCACCGCGATCCCATTCTCCGCGATCAACGCCGTCGGCAAGCAAACAGAGCTATCAGCGATAACAGCCATACGCACCATGTCGCAAGTATAGGTGGGCGTATACTGCTCGGTATCTGGTGGTGATGATGATTTCGTCTTCGCGAACTCGGCTGCTTCTCCTGGCCTTATTTGCCGTCGTCATGATCGCCGTCGTGGCGCTCAGCACCAACGCGGACGCCGGCGCACGCGTCCCCGGTGACGCCACCTGCAACGGCATCGTCAACGAAAGCGACCTGCTCCCCGCCCTCGAAGAGTTCGCCGGCATCGGCGAAGGCGCGGCGGGTTGCCCCGAAAACGTCAACGTCATCTGC
This sequence comes from Chloroflexota bacterium, assembly GCA_031362025.1. Classification (GTDB taxonomy): domain Bacteria; phylum Chloroflexota; class Dehalococcoidia; order SM23-28-2; family RBG-16-64-32; genus DATKKM01. The sequence continues at coordinate 1,039 of JANLRX010000123.1, read as the reverse complement.
ACCAACCCCCTCGACTTCCGCGACCTCCTCGCCCTCCTCAGCCTCCTCGCCGATGTCGGTCCCGGCGTCACGTTCTGTGTCGCCACTCCGACCCCGGGCCCCACCGGCACACCCTCAACCGCAACAGTGACCCCGACAGCCACTCCGCAAGGCACCCCCGGCACCGCCACGCCCGGCAGCGGCACGCCCGGCACCGTAACTCCCGGCACCACCGCCACCCCCGGGCCATCCGTCACACCAACCGTCACCCCTGCGGCCACTCCCACGCCCTCCCCTTCGCCGTCCCCAACGCCCCAGATCTGTGACGGCGGCTTGGCGTCCAACTCCCTGATCGCTCTGGACGCAGCGAAGGCCATAGGCGTCTGCGCGCCAACATCCGCCTCGTGGTTGAAGCCGGACGACACCAGCGGGCCAGGCACCCCCGCGTTCAACAATGGGCACTCCATCAGGCCGAAGTTCGGCTCGATTGTCCAACCTCAGGAAGGCAGCAGGCTGCTCGTGCTTTCAAGCGGGGCAGCAGCAGCCGTGGGAGACACTAGTCCAAATTGGGTCGACCCGCACGACATCGGTGTCAATAAGTCCTACACAAGCGCGTATCCCGCAGGCTTTCCTAAAACCAGTCCCGACTGCCCCAGTCCCAGCGGAAGCATGATCAACGACGGCATTGCTTTCCAGATGGTTGTGACTGCACCGCCCGGAGCTTCGGCCTTCAGCGTCGACTGGAAGTTCTACTCCGACGACTATCCGGCTTACGTCTGCACAGCGTTCATGGACATGGCCGCCTTCACCGATCACGAAGTGTCGATTGGAATAGAGCTTCAGAGCTTCGAGGAATTCGGGAGAGCCTCGCAGGGCATCATCCTGCCCCTTCGGCATCGGAAGGTACGGCTTGTTGAGCTGCAATCGCCACGACTGCACCGCTGCCATGTAGCCCTGGCGATGTCCGACCCCAACCAGTTTGGGAGGTTTCAGCACCCCGGACATTTCACCGGCAAAGCTCGCATTGAGCGAACCTTCACGCCAGCCGATGACGCCGATG
>JANLRX010000080.1:0-2629 GCA_031362025.1 Chloroflexota bacterium | reverse complement strand
CTGGCGCACAAGCTGCACCGCTGCAAGAATTTCCTGGTGCTTGGACGCGGTATCCAGTACCCGGTGGCGTTGGAGGGTGCGCTGAAGCTGAAGGAGCTGAGCTACATTCACGCGGAGGGATACCCGTCCGGCGAGATGAAGCACGGGCCGATCGCGTTGATCGATCACGATATGCCGGTGATAGCGCTGTGCCCGAAGGACGGGTTGCGGGACAAGATGATGAACAACATCGAGCAGGTGAAGGCGCGCGAGGGGACCGTGATCGCGGTGGCGACGGAAGGCGATAGCGAGGTGGCGGAGAAGGCCGATCACGTGATCTACGTGCCGGAGTTATCGCCGCTGCTGATGCCGGTGCTGACGTCGATCCCGATGCAGCTGTTCTCGTACCACATAGCGGTGCGCAGAGGTTGCGACGTGGACCAGCCACGGAACCTGGCGAAGACTGTGACCGTCGAATAAGGGTGTTCGAAAGCGCTGACTATCAACAAACCGCCCGAAAATTGATGGCTTCGATATGCCGTGAGAAACAATATCCGTTTGCGGATGTTGTATTGGTGCTTGATAATTCCCCCCGGCTGCACGGCTGTGGGGAGGAAATACGTGTTTGGCAAAGGAGCCGCTAGATGAGACTGGTTGCCTGGTTCGGGGAGCTAAGCAAGAGTGACGTTGGCCTCGTGGGTGGCAAGGGCGCAAACCTTGGTGAACTGAACCGCGCCGGGATCCCGGTGCCGTCCGGGTTTTGCGTGACGGCCGACGCCTACTTCCGCTTTCTCGACGAAGCCGAACTGCGACCGCGGATCGAACCGCTGCTTACGGGCATCGATGTCAATGACAGCGCTCGGCTACAGCAGATCTCAAACGAGATCAAGGCGCTGATTACAGGAGCCAACATGCCGGCTGACACGGCGACGGCGATCGAACGGGCGTACCGCCAGATGAAGGGCCTTCCGGTGGCCGTACGAAGCTCGGCGACGGCGGAGGACCTGGCAGAGGCTTCGTTCGCCGGGCAGCAGAGCACATTCCTGAACATCGTCGGCGAGTCTGATGTACTGCGCTCCGTGAAGGAGTGCTGGGCGTCGCTGTTTGAGGCGCGGGCGATCTTCTACCGCGCGGAGGCTGGCTTCGGGCAGCTTGAGGTTGGGATCGCGGTGGTTGTGCAATACATGGTGCAGTCGGAGCGCTCCGGGGTCATGTTCATGCTCGACCCGAAGCACAACGACCGGACCAAGGTGACGATCGACGCGATCTACGGTCTGGGCGAGGCGATCGTCTCCGGCGCGGTGACGCCGGACCACTACATCGTGAACAAGAGCGACCTCAGCATCGCGAAGTCGGAGATCAAGGCTCAGCGCCGACAACTCATCCGCAAAGAGCGCCGGGACGCCACGCACGAGAACAACCTGTGGGTGGACGTGCCGGAGGATGAGCAGCGCGTGCCGAAGCTCCTCGAACAGCAGATCAAGGACCTGGCGGCGATCGGCAAGCAGGTGGAGGCGCACTACGGCACGCCTCAGGACATCGAATGGGCGTTTGAGGGTGGCAAGTTCTATATTGTGCAGTCGCGGCCGGTCACGACGGGGACAGCGACCAGCGCCGAGGAAGACGACGACGGCGCGGTTGAGCCGCAGCCGGTGATTGTGGAGGGCGCGGCGGCGAGCCCGGGTGTGGCCTTCGGGCCGGTGCGAATCGTGCGAGGGCCGGAGGACATCGATCTCGTGGAGGTGGGTGACATCCTGGTGGCGAGCATGACGACGCCTGACTACGTCCCCGCGATGAAGCGCGCCGCTGGGATCGTTACGGACGAAGGCGGGCGGCTTTGCCACGCCGCGATCGTGAGCCGCGAGCTGGGTGTGCCGTGCGTGGTGGGATCTGACAACGCGACGACGGCGCTATCGCAGGGGCAGGAAGTCACGGTGGACGGGTCGCGCGGTTGTGTTTACGAGGGCCGTGCGGACGTGCGGTTGGCCTGGGCGGAGGAGTGGACGCGGCGGCGGGCCGAGATGGCGAACATCAAGACGCGCACGAAGGTGTACCTGAACCTCGCGGAGCCTAGCCTTGCGGACGTTATGGCGAAAGAAAACGTGGACGGCGTCGGGCTGCTGCGGGCGGAGTTCATTGTGGCGGACTACATCAAGGAGCACCCTCGCCTGTGCATCGACGAGGGACGGCCAGAGGACTTCACGACGAAGCTGGCGGCGGGTCTGCGGGCGTTTGCGCAGGCGTTCGATCCGCGACCGGTGGTGTACAGGACGACCGACTTCAAGACGAACGAGTACCGGAACCTCAAAGGCGGCGACAAGTACGAGTTCGAGGAAGAGAACCCGATGATCGGCTACCGCGGGGCGGCCCGGTACATCCACGACCCTGACGTGTTCCGGCTCGAAGTGGAGGCGATCAAGCGGGTGCGGGCGGAGTTCCCGAACCTCTGGGTAATGATCCCTTTCGTGAGGACGCCAGAGGAGCTGAGTCAGGTGAAGGGGCTGATGGAGAGCTTTGGGCTCAAGCAATCGGAGGACTTCAAGCTGTGGATGATGGCGGAGGTGCCGTCCAACGTGTTCTCGCTCGACAAGTTCATCGACGTGGGAATTGACGGGATCAGCATCGGCTCGAACGACCTGACGCAGCTAAC
>JANLRX010000065.1:0-7344 GCA_031362025.1 Chloroflexota bacterium | reverse complement strand
GTCTCAAGTCTGCTTTGGCCGCAGAGTTCCACTACGTGAAGTTTTGTCGCTCACAGTCAGTTTGGTAAGTGCTTTGGTGCCAGCGATCCATACCCTTCCTGAGAATGATGGGCAGCTAGGAACCATGTCGTTGAAGCCCTCGTGACCGAACACCACGAGCCCGTCCACCACATCACATATGGCAGGGAGCGCTTTGATGCGTTCAGCGATGGGGTGTTTGCGATCGCGATCACGCTGCTGATCATCGAGGTTGGGGTGCCGCACGTGGAGGAGGGGGAGTCGCTGTGGCGGGCGCTGGGGGACCAATGGACGCAGTACCTGGGGTACTTTCTGAGCTTCTTCCTCATCGGGATCATGTGGGCGAACCACCACGCGCTGTTCCGGGACATCCGTCACCTGGACCACACGCTGATCGTGCTAAACCTGTTCCTGCTGGCCAGCACGGCGTTTCTGCCATTCTCGACGGCGCTGTTGGCGGAGTACATCCGCGATTCGGAACATGCGACGACGGCGGTGGTGGTGTACGGGCTAACGGTCGCCGTGAACGCCGTCTTCTGGAGCCTGATCTGGCATTACGCGCGGGTCGTGCATCCGATGCTGGCGGAGCATGTGAGCGAACACAGAGCACGGGCACGGACGTGGCGGTACAGCGTGGGGCTGGCGGCGTATGTAGGGGTGATCCCGCTCGCGTTTTTGAGCCCTTGGATCCCGATCGCGGCGTATTTCGTGCTGGCGGCGATGTTCCTGCTTCCCCAGCGCGATTAGCTCCGTTAAGATACGGCCAACATGTCGATGACGCCGACCTCACGCTCCGCCCTGGCCGCAACGATTGTCGTTGCGGTGTTCGGCGTGATGAACGTGGCGCTCGGGCTCTGGGCGCTGATCGACCCGCAGTCGTTCTTCGACAACATCGCGGAGTTTCCGCCGTACAACGAGCACTTCCTCCACGATCTCGGCGCGTTCCAGCTCGGGATCGGGATGGCGTTGGTGTTCGCGCTCGTTTGGCGCAGCGATGCCATTCTGGCGGCGCTGGGCGGCGCGGCGGTGGGTGCGTCTGCGCACGAGATCGCGCATATCTTCGACGAGGACCTAGGCGGGAAGAGCAGCGATCCGTTCTCGCTGGGGTTGATCGCGGTGATCCTGGTGGCGGTGTTCGCCTGGCGCTTGTACGACCGCGCGAAGTAGCCAGTAACCAGTAGCCAGTAGAACGATGCTGTTTCGTTGACCGCTACGGGAGAGTCTGGGGCGAGGCTTCGGTAGCGGTGCCTTCGTGGAGGATGTGCTCTGCTTCTTCGACGCCGCGGCGGCCCATGACGATGAGATCGTGTGGGGCGAGGCGGAGGCGCCACATGGCGACGGTGCCGGAGATGACCCCGAAGAAGATCATCAGCAGATGGGTGCCAACGGAGTAAGCCAGCGCTTCGCCGCCGGAGAGGCCGAGAACGACGAGCAGGCCGGTGATCGTGCCTTCGTAGACGCCGATGCTGGTAGGGACAAAGTGCGCGGAGACGATGAACGAGGCGGCCATCATGACGAGCGTGGCGTCGGCGAGCGAGAGGTCGAGGCCGAAGGCGCGGGCGAACATCCAGTACATCAGCACCTGGGTCAGCCAGCCTGCGAGGGTGAGCCCGAACGCTTTGAGGGCGAGCTTCCATTCGGTTAGCAGGGCGAGCCCTTTGACCGCCTCGGGTAGCAAGCGGCCGACGAACCCACGGAGGCGAGCCGGGAGCCAGTGGATGGGACTGCGGTCGATCCAGCCGTCAGCGAGCTCCACGCGAGAGAGGACGGCGCCGATGATGACTCCGATGAGGATGAGCAGGCTGAGGGTCCAGGCGACGCTGAGGAAGACGCCGGGGACGCCGAAGATGGCGAGTGTCCAGAGGAAGAGCAGGGTGAAGGCTGCGCCATCGAAGAGGGTTTCGGTGATGAAGACGGAACTGGTGACGCCGGTGACGGGCAGTCCGTAGCGCCGGCAGACGACCTGGATGCGCAGGAGGTCGCCGATACGCAGGGGCACGAGTGAGTTCACCATAAAGGCGACGAGGTAGGTCTCGAAAAGCGGGGTGATTGGGACCTTGCCCATGCGCTCGACGGCGAGGCTGGAGCGGGCGGCGCCGATGAGGTTTGCGCCGAGGAAGAGGGGGAAGGCGGCGAGCACCCACCAGTAGTTCGCCTCTTTGAAGACGCGCTCGGCGTCAGAGAGGTCGACACGCCAGAGGAGAAGGCCGATGACGGCGGCTCCGAGGATGACCTGGACGAGCACAAACTGCCAGCGTTGGTGCATGAGGCAAGCGTATCAGGGGATGCGGTGAAGCGCTGCTGGTGGCTATTGAGGAAACGGCGTGAACCAATTCTGGAGGCCTTCAAGTACCTTGGGGTTGCCATCGACATTGTACTTATTGAACGCCTTGGCGCGGGACCAACGGCCCATGGTCCGAAACTCGCCACGGAAGCCTGCTAGGTAGACGTCAGACGGTACTTTTATGGTCACGTCCGGTTGGCCACTGAGACCCTGGGCCACGGAACACCGCCCTCCGTCAATGCGAACGACCCAGTTTCCCGCCTCGGCACCTGAAATGTGGTACTGGAAAGTAGCGGTTACCCCAAGGGCCCTTTCAGCCAGAAAGAGCCTAGGAAGGAGCCACATCGTGTCCGCCACCGTGATTGGTAGCCCCTCGGCGTCCAGATTCGGTTCTGGTGCAGACGGTTCCGACTTTCCCAGGTCACTAGCCAAACGCCTGAAATTTATCGTGACCTGTTTGGGCTCGAACCAAAATGTTGCATCACAAGCCCACCCGTGCCGCTATTTCCCTTAATCTGCCGGGCTCTCCAGAGGTGGCTTACGTCCAACGGGTCTACCGGCTCCCAGCCGTCCTTCGCCATTTGATTTACAAAGGACATGATCACCGCATGTACCGGTTCCGCTGGGTACGGATAGTTGTTGTGAACAGGAATGCCACCGGATTGGTATCGCGGTAGCATTAATGGCGCGGAAAATGCGCGATATTCCCAATGAATTGACTCTGTTTCAGTACTCGTTTCCAGCATTTCCCCGCAGTACCGACACTTTATCGCCTCCAGGCGAATGTCCTCGGCGCAGAACGGGCACTTCTTCGTATCTGGCATGGACAGGTCCCCTGAGCCCGCCATGTTGGGCCTGGAAAGGCGCGGTGTCAAGCCTAGACGCCCTCGACCTTCTCTAGCGGGGCGAACGACAATAGCAGTTTTTTGATGCCGGCTTCGCCGCGGAAGGCGACGACGAGCTGGTAGTCGCCGCCGGAGGGTTCGCAGGAGACGACGATGCCCTCGCCGAATCGCTCGTGACGGACGTGGTCGCCGGCGGTGAAGGAGTCGGCGGGAACGAAGGGGCGGTTGTCCTCTTCGCGCGTGGCGACGCGGTAGCGGGTGGGGCCGCCGCTGAGCATCTCGCGCTGGGAGCCACGCTGGGTGTGGGCGACGAGCTGCGGCGGGATATCGGCTAGGAAGCGAGACGGCGGGTTGTGGCCGGAGAAGGCGCGGCGAAAAGCCCGCAGGAGGTAGAGGTGGTGCTTGGCGCGGGTCATGCCGACGTAGCAGAGGCGGCGCTCCTCCTCGAGCTGTTCGGGGTTACCGCTCTCCAGCGAGCGCATGTGGGGGAGGATGCCCTCTTCCAGGCCAAGGATGAAGACGACGGGGAACTCGAGGCCCTTGGCGGCGTGGAGGGTGATCAGGGTGATCGAGTCGGACTCTTCCATCTCGTCGACGTCGGCGATGAGGGCGACGTCTTCGAGGAAAGAGGCGAGGGCGTGCTCCGGCTTCAGTTCGTCGTACTGGATGGTGACGGCGCGCAGCTCCTGGACGTTCTCCCAGCGCTCCTCGCCGTCGTCGTCAGACATGATGAACGGCTTGTAGTCGATGCGGTCGATGAGGGCGTCGAGGAGTTCGGAGAGGGAGCCGCGCTTCGATAGCTCGATCAGCTCGTTGACCATGCCGAGGAAGCGGAGGAGTGCGCCGGCTGTGCGCTTCTGGAAGGGGTGGGCGCTGGTCGCCCTTCGACTCCCCGACTCCGTCGGGGGCTCAGGATGAGCGGAATAATCTAAGGAGTCGCGTTCCGTGTCGGCGACGATCTGGAGGGCAGTGTAGGGTGGGATGCCCTTCTCGCGGGACCAGCGGTTGAGCTCCTGGAGGGTGCGGTCGCCGATGCCGCGGGGGGGGGTGTTGATCACGCGCATGAGGGCGACGGCGTCGAACGGGTTCTGGATCAGGCGCAGGTAGGCGAGCAGGTCCTTCACCTCGCGGCGCTGGTAGAAGCGGGTGCCACCGATGAGCCGATAGGGCATGTTGCGCCGGACGAGCGCCTCTTCCATCGGGCGGGACTGAGCGTTGGTCCGGTACATGACGGCGACATCGGAGTATTTCAACTTCTCGTCTTTGACGAGCGTCTTCACCTGCTCGGCGACGAACGCGGCTTCGTCCTCTTCGTCGTAGGCCTCGTACACGACGACGGGGCCGCCGGGGCCGTTCTCGGTCCAGAGGTTCTTCTCCTTGCGCTGCTTGTTGAGAGCGATCACAGAGTGGGCCGAGTCGAGGATGGTCTGGGTGGAGCGGTAGTTCTGGTCGAGGATCACGACCTTCGCGTCGGGGTAGTCGTGCTCGAAGTTCAGGATGTTGCGGATGTCGGCGGCGCGCCAGGTGTAGATCGACTGATCCGGATCGCCGACGACGCAGATGTTGCGGCGGCCCGAAGCCCACTGCTTGCTGAGCACATACTGGGCGATGTTCGTGTCCTGGAACTCGTCGATGTGGATGAACTCCCAGCGAGAGGTGTACTTCTCGAGGATGTCTTCACGCTCCTGGTAGAGCCGGACGGTCTTGAGGAGGATGTCGTCGAAGTCCAGGGCGCCGTTCTGCTCCAGCAGCTCCTGGTAGCGCTGGAAGACACGCGCGGTGACTTCCTGGAAGTAGTCGCCGACGAGCGCGGCGAACTGCTTGGGGCCTTGCAGCTCGCTCTTGGCGCGGGAGATGGCGGAGAGGACGGCGCGGGGAGCGACACGCTTGGGGTCGAGGCCCATGTCGTCGAGGGCGCGCTTGATGGCGGCGATCTGGTCGGAGTCGTCGTAGATGGTGAAGCTGCGCGGGATCCCGATAGCCTCGCCGTCGATGCGGAGAATGCGGGAACAGGTGGCGTGGAAGGTGCCGAGCGAGACGTCGCGGCCGGCCTCCTCGCCGATGAGGGCGAAGACGCGGTCGCGCATCTCCCGGGCGGCCTTGTTGGTGAAGGTGACGGCGAGGATGCGCCGCGGGTGCACGTTCTTGTCCTTCACGAGATGAGCGACCCGGTGAGCGATCACACGCGTCTTGCCGGAGCCGGGGCCCGCGAGGATGAGGAGCGGGCCTTCCGTTTGTTCGGCGGCTTCGCGCTGGCGCTGGTTGAGGTTTCCGAGGATGGTTGAGGTGGGGATTGTCACTACCTAATTGTACAAGCGTTCGCATTTCTTATGTGCGTTTGGCGGCGGTTACCAACAAAGGAACGGCCGGCGCCCCCAAGTTAACGCCGGCCGTTGAAATCAGCGTGATTGTGGCTTACTTGACGAGCTTGGAACCGCCCGCGAGCTCTTGCCCGATGGCCAGGAAGATCGGGTCAAGGTCAGCGCCACGTGGCTCGATGTAGGAGTGCTCCGCGTCGGTGGCCATGGCCAGGAGAAGTTCGTTGGCGGTCCGGTTGTACCAGTACGTGCCAACCGCGTCCCGAGTGCAGCGGTCATCCGCCCCAAAGGCGACTGTGTACAGCGGGATGCCCATCGCCTTGATCTGATTGGCGATTTTGACGGCGTAGTCGCATGGGCCGGTGGCGCCGATTGAGGCGGCGGCGGTGGCATTCATGATGTTGGCGGCGCCGTCGGTCTCCAGGACGATGGCCCAGTCGGCGTCGCTCCTGCCGTTTGCGACCAGCTCCGCGAGGGCCGCTTTCAGGGGGTCGCCCAGGTTGGTGTGCGGCCCGGGGAGCTCACCGTTCGAGGGTATGTCCAGGCAATTTGTAGTCGAGACCAATGGGCTGGCCGGGTTCAGTACTTGCGGCGCGGTCTGATAGTTAAACGTCAGCGGAACCGGGAGCCAGACTTTCGGATCAGCCCAGGTGTTGATGGTGTCGCAGAGGTTGGTTGGGTCGACCGGCGGCGTCACACCAAGCCCGAGCCTTTGGTTCTGCGCGTCGAAGGATGACATGAAGGCCTTGGCGCCATCCTTTGCGTTGACGAGATCGCCAGCGCTCATGCTACCGGTGTGGTCGATCGTCAGAATCACGTCCACCTTGGCTGCGCCTGCGCCGCAGGCCCCGCGGCAGGCGGAGGCTCCGAGCGTCACGTCACAACCATCAGTCCAACAGTTCGTGCCAGATCCAACGATGCCGAGAATCCCACCGAAGAAAGAAGGCGCCTTCTGCGTAGTGGTGATGTTGATCGTGTCGTACGTGCCCAGCCCAGGGTTGCAGAGCTTGAGGTTGGTGCTCGTGCACGAGAACGTGATAACAATGCTGTCCGGGTCGACCCCGTTCAGCGTCGCGTATTCGCGGGCGACAGCCGTGGCGTTGACGGTGCTGTCGGGAAGTTCCTGCGCCCCGGCAAGAGCGACGGCGTCCACGACGTTCTGGGTGTTTCGGCGCTCCATAATGAGCATTCCAACGTCGATGACCATCATCATGAACGTCATCATCGCCGCGATCATGACAACGGCGAGGACGAGTACCTGCCCCTGTTCTTGTGTTTCCCTATTTACCCTGTCGCTCATCGTTCCCCACCCGGGACCGGCTCCAAAAGTTAAGGACCGGTTTATGTCGACTACAGGGATCGTAGGGCCAGACAGGGAAAAGGTCAGGTTTACGCGCGGTGAACGTTGGTTAAGAAACGGTTTACACGCGGAGGAGGTCGGGGCGGGCCATGGGACAGGCGGCGCACTGCGGCAGCAAGTCGACGGCGGAAGCATCGACGCGAATGCCACCCTTGCGGAGGATGTCGATCGTGGCCCAGAGGGAAAGGCCGATGACGTTGCAGTAGCAGCCATCGTAGGAAGCGACGGGAGCGAACCCGCCGTCCTGGATCGCATATCCGCCCGCTTTGTCGAACGGGGTGCCGGTGGCGATGAAGGCGTCGATCTCAGAGTCGGTGTAGTCACGCATGGTGACGTGGGTGACAGGGTTGCGGGCGATGGTGCCGCGGTGACCCTGCGGGAGGAGGGCGACGGCGCTGATGACGTCGTGGGTGCGGCCGCGGAGGAGAGTCAGCATTCGGCGCGCTTCTTCGGGATCGGCGGGCTTGCCGAGCATGCGCCCGTCAATGGCAACGATGGTATCGGCGGCGAGGATGGGTG
>JANLRX010000041.1:0-1715 GCA_031362025.1 Chloroflexota bacterium | reverse complement strand
CTTCGATCCGGCGCCCGACATCACTGACTACACGCACCGTTCTGGACGCACGGCTCGCGCCGGCGCCACAGGAACAGTCGTCTCTCTTGTCTCGTCCGACCAGCAGCGCGACGTCGCACGGATCCAGCGGATCCTCGGCGTCCCGCCGCGTCTCACGAGACCCGACCGCGACGCACTTGCCAATGGCAATAGCGTCGAGGAAGCAAGAAGCCCGCTGAAGCCGCAGCGCTCCAACGGGCATACACAAACAACAAGGAGCACCATGCCGACAGGCACCGTCAAATGGTTCAACAGTGAGAAGGGCTTCGGCTTCATCTCCCGCGAAGGCGGCGACGACGTGTTCGTACACTTCTCGTCGATTCAGGGTGATGGCTACAAGTCACTCGATGAGGGCCAGCAGGTCGAGTTCGATGTCGGCCCGGGCAAAAAGGGCGAAGAAGCCCGCAACGTCCGTCCCGTCTGAACACTGATCCAACCGATCGCCCGTCGGGTTCGTTCGCATTCGTGCGAGCGGCCCGGCGGGCGTTCGTCGTTCTCAGGGCGGTCGTTCTCAGGGCGGTCGTTTTAGAGAACGGGTGCGTCGAAGCGGCTCGCCGCGAACGGCGTGACGTCGAGCGCGGGTTCCTGACCCAGCACCAGCTCGGTCACGAGCCGCGCGCTGATCGGGCCGAGCAGCAAGCCGTTGGCACCGTGGCCGGTAGCGACGAAGGCGTTCGCCACACCTGGGATCGCGCCCAGAATCGGGGCGTCATCGACACTGACCGGACGCAGCCCCACACGAATCTGCACCAGCGTGGCGTCGGCGAGGCCGGGCGCGTATCGCACCGACTCCCGCAGGAGCTGACGCACTCCGCCTGCGGTGATGCGCACGTCGAAGCCCGCTTCGGGCTCGACCGTGCCGCCGACGACGAGCCGCCCGTCGGGCCACGGCACCGTGTAGTGGCTCAGCACCGGCTGGATGATCGGCCAACGGCTCGTGTCGAGATTGTCCATGCGGAGATGGAGGATCTGCCCCCGCACCGGCAGCACCGGGAGTGCGACGCCGAGCTGATCGGCGATTCCCGGCGACCACGCACCTCCCGCGATCACCGCCGCGCCACACGGCACTCGCTCGTCTCCCACCGAGACCGCAACGATGCGTTCGCCATCGCGCTCGCGCTCGAGCCCGTTCACGGATCCCACTCGTTGCTCGAGGCCACGCGCCGCGGCGGCGTGCAGCAACGCGGCGGTCATGAGTCGGCCGTCTACCCGAGCCGCACGCGGGTTGTGCATCGCCGCCCGCACATCACCGAGCAACGGGAACATCTCCTTCGCCCGCTCGGGCGTGACGTCCGCCACAACATCAGGGCAGCGGCGCTGTGCGCGCGCTTTGGCCTCGGCAAAGGTTTCGTCATCGCCCTCTCTGAACGCGATCTGGAGCGAGCCGCATTCCGCGTACCCCGTGTCGCCCGCGCCAGCATCGACGAGCGCGGGGATGAGTGTGCGGTAGTGCGCACCGGCGGCCATGGCCAGACCGAACCATGCTTCGTCATCGGTGGAGACTGTTTCGGGCGACAGGATGCCCGCACCCGCGGCGGTGGCGCTTCCATGATCAGCGCGGTCCACGAGCAGCGCCCGTACCCCCTCGCCCGCGAGCTCGTAGCCGAGCGCGGCGCCGAGGAGGCCGCCGCCCACAATCACCACGTCGTACGCATCTGTCGAACCCGAGTGTGGCA
>JANLRX010000038.1:0-3681 GCA_031362025.1 Chloroflexota bacterium | reverse complement strand
CTCGGGTTTCGAGGCGTCTTCCGGATCACGCACTCGTACAGTTCAAGCCAGCTGCGAGCTATTGGTACCGTCAGCTGGAGGGACTGGATTTCTGGAAGCGTTATCGCTGCCGCTCGCTGTCTCGCAGACTCATCGTACGTTCCCCATCCGATCGCATCGCCAAACGCGCCTGAGCTTACGAAACCGGGAGGGAGCAGGGCGTCCGGGCAGCCCTTCACAACTGCCCCGCATCTCGCAGCGACCAGGCGTATTCGTTGAGGGCCATGAGGTCGCCGGACATGAGGGAGTGGCCGCCGAGGAGGACGGGGATGGGGGATCCGGCGGCGGCGCGGGTGAAGTCGCGGAGGAAGGGGTCGGTGATGTCCTCGGACTGGCCAAGGTCGGAGAGGAAACGGTCGGAGCGGGAGGCGTCGATGCGCTTGTGGGCGAGGAGGACGCGGGTGTCGATGAAGGCGGCATCGCAGAGCTGCGGGAGGGACTGGAAGAAGCGCTCGGGGCCGACTTCGTCGAGGTAGAGGCCGAGGAGGGAGCGCGCGACACCGGCTTCGGCGCGGCCGTCGGCCTCCATGCCACGCTCTTCGGCGAAGAGGCGGACGCGGCAGGCGGTCTCGCGTTCGAGGTACTGCCAGGCGTGGGAGCCAACGCGGCCGGCGACCAGGAGCTGCTTCGTAGTGTCGAGGAAGTACGGGAGGATGGCGCGGTAGCGGTCGAGGGGTAGGTCCGCGGCGGCAAGGTGGGTGCGGAGGCGAGGGTGAAGGGTGAGGAGTGAAGGGTGAAGGGTTACGAGGGCGAGGGTGGCTACGTCGGTGGGGGCGTCGATGTCGAACTGGGTGGTGAGGGTGCGGGGGAGTTCTTCGACGCGGATGGCGGTCTGTTCGTGGAGAGCGCGGGCGAGGGCGTTATCGCGGGCGAGGGTTTCGATGACTTCGAGGGCGTTGTCGCGGACGGGGAAGGCGACGATGTCCGAGGAGTAGAGGTTGTTGGTGACGGCGACTCCGGCGGCGACGGTGGCGGCGAGGCCGGCGAAGTCGTCGGCGGTGAAGAAGGGGACGCTGCCGGCGCCGATGTAGACGACGTGCTGGAGGTTGTGGCGGCGGATGACGCCGGCGAGGCGTTGGCCGAAGTGGAAGTCGCCGGGGTCGAGGTCGATGGCGAAGTTGGGGGGCGGCACTTCGACCTGGGCGGGCACAGCAGGCTCTGTTGGTTTATCGGCTCGCGCCGAAGGCCCTTCGACCCAGACGGGCGGAGCAGGCTCAGGATGAGGTTGGGTGAGGGCCGGGTCGTCGGTGACGAGGACGGTTGGGCCGGGGAAGGAGGCGATGGCGTCGAAGGCGGAGGCGAGGCGGGCCTGGTCGACGAGGTGTTCGGCGGGGGTGGTGCCGAAGCCGCCGGCGAAGACGACGAGGGTGGGTTGCGAGTGGTTGGTCATGGTATGCGGACGGTGGCCTCCGCCACGCCGCCCCGGCGAGGGCTCTGCCCTCTGCGCACCCGTTGGGGGACGCATCCCCCAAGCCCCCTTTTGCTTTGGATTGGGACGAGGTTAGTTTTGGATTTTGTTGCGGGCATTAGTGGCCGGTGCCGGCGGGCTCGAGTTCCTGCACTTTGACTCGCGGAAGCAGGATGTCGACTTCGCGGCGGTGGCAGGGTTCGGTGCCGAGGGTGAGGACGGCGGCGGTGCCAGAGGCGATGCCAAGCTTCATGGCAGCTTCGAGGTCGCCGCCGCGGCTGAGGGTGAGGACGACGCCCGCGAGAAACGCGTCTCCGGAACCGATGGCGTTAACGGCACGTACGCGGGGGGCGACGCCGCGCCAGCAGTGGCCCTTTGTGGTGGCGACGGCGCCTTCGCGACCGCGGGTGACGACGACGGTCTTGACGCCGGTCTTCTGGATCTCGCGGGCGGCAGCGAGGGTGGACTCTTCGTCGTCGAGGTGGCGGCCCAGCATGCGCTCGAGTTCGCGGCGGTTGCCCTTCACAATCTCGGGGTGGGCTTCGGCGCCCTGGGCAAGGGTAGCGCCGTCGGCATCGAGGACGGTGTGGATGCCGCGCTCGGCGCACTCGTGGATGATCGTAGAGTAGACGTCGGGCGTTAGCGGCGGGGGGATGCTCCCGGCGAGGACGAGCCAGTCGCCCGGCTTGAGGCGGCGCTTGAGGCGGCGACGGAGCTCTTTAACGTTTTCGGGGTCCGTTTCGGGGCCGGGGTCACTGAGGATCGTGTGGATGTGGCGGGATTCGTCGAGGAGGGTGATGTTGGTGCGAGTCTCGCCCTTGGTGTGGATGAAGTCGGTCTCGACGCCCTGGCCTTCCAGCGTTTGCTCGATGAAGCGGCCGAGGTTACCGGGTGCGAAGCCCATGGCGACGCTCTCGCCGCCGAGCTCGCTGATGACGCGAGAGACGTTGATGCCCTTGCCGCCGGGGTCGAAGCGGCTGGACTTCACACGGATGGTGTCGCCGGCGAGGAACTTGGGCACGACCAGCATCTGGTCCACGGCCGGGTTCAGGGTGACGGTGACAATCATGGGGTGTCGCGCAAGATCATTCCGTAGTCGCCATCACGGCGGCGATAGAGGAGGGCCAGCTCGTCGCGGTCGACGTCCTGGAACCAGAAGAAGTTGTGTCCGAGGAGCTCCATCTGCTCGATCGCTTCGGCCTCGCTCATCATCGTGAGCGAGAAGCGCTTCACGCGGACGACGCGGCCATCGATCAGCTCGGCGCCACGAGGGAGTTTGGGTTCGTCGTCCTCGGCAATGGTACCGGCCGGGAGGCGGTGATCCTTGTCGACACGGCGCTCGCTGCGGAGGATGTGACGCTCCTTGAAGCGCTTGGCCTGGCGGTCGAGAGCGCTGGCGGCAGCGTCGAGGGCGGTCATGAGGTCGAAGTTCCGCTCTTCGGCGCGGAGGTAGGAGCCGTTGACGCTGACGGTGACCTGGACGATGTACGGGCCGTCCTCGCCCTTGGCCTCACGGCGGAGGTCGACGGTGGCGTGGTCAGCCTGCGGAAGGTGGCGGGCTAGCTTCTGTAGGTGCTCCGCGGCGTACTGGCGGAAGTCTTCGCTGATGGTGAGATGCTGACCGCGGAAGATTACGTCCATGGGCTTGGCGGACCTCCGATGCTAGATAGGCGTCGTGGTTCCATTGTATGCCGGTCGGGGGAGAGGGCAAGGCGGGAGGGCGGATGCTGACTCACAGCGGGCGGGGAGCGGATAAGCAGATGGCGTTTTGGTGGGACCGGATGGTGGAGTGCTTGGCGGGAGTACGCGGCGGATGTTCGCCCCCCACCAGATCCTGGCTGACGGAGGTCAGGGCCGCGTTCAGGCATCTGGGATGCCAGGATGACGCTGCGCGTCAATCCTCGCGGGCGAAGGTTAGGGCGTAGACGTGGGTGGCGCCGCTGTCGAGGAGGGTGCGGGCGCAGGCGTCGAGGGTGGCGCCGGTGGTGGTGATGTCATCGATGAGGAGGACGCTGCCGGTGACGGGGGGCTTGCCGGGAGCGAAGGCACCGGAGACGTTGCGCCAGCGGGAAGCGGCGTCCGGTTGTTCGGTTTGGGGTTGGGTGGCGCGGGCGCGGCGGAGGGCGTTGGGTTCGATCGGCAGCCCGGTGTGGCGGTGGATTTCGCGGGCGAGGAGCTCGGACTGGTTGTAGCCGCGGGTGCGCTTGCGGACGGTGCCCAGCGGGACGGGAACG
>JANLRX010000027.1:0-1693 GCA_031362025.1 Chloroflexota bacterium | reverse complement strand
GCTCGACTCCGACACCGACTCCTACATCAACGTGTCCGCTCGGCGTATTTTGCACGCCGACACCAACCCCAACGCACACGCCAGTATTAACGCCGACACCAACGGCCACACCCGCTCCGGGCTCGATCACCATCTGCAAGGTCACAGATCCGGCCGGCGGCTCCGGCTT
Organism: Chloroflexota bacterium; assembly: GCA_031362025.1. Taxonomy (GTDB): domain Bacteria; phylum Chloroflexota; class Dehalococcoidia; order SM23-28-2; family RBG-16-64-32; genus DATKKM01. Next base: position 1,524 of record JANLRX010000027.1, on the reverse strand, counting down.
CACCTTCGGATGGAGTTCGCCGACGATACATCCCCTCCCGTTTTCGCTGGGCGACATGATGTGCAGCCCCTTCCCAGGCCTTGTTCCCGGCGACGGCCCCTACACCTTTACGGAGACGCCGGTCCCGGCGGGATGGACCGTGGCGAACATCGTCTGCACGGGCGGTGCGAACATCGTCATCGGCGCTACCGGCGGGTTCGATCCTGGAGACACAGGTCTCGTCATCGACCTGGGCTCGGGGGAGAACGTGACCTGCACCTTCACCAACGTGGCACTCTGCGCGAGTCCCGGCGGTCTTGATATCAGCACCGGCACAGCGGGCATTGGCAACGTGGACCCCATATGGACGGTCGTTTCGGCTCCGGTTGGCGCTCCGACCCCGGATGCGTACGGCGTGCCCGGAGACTATGGTCCGTGGGTCACGCCCTCATCGAGCGCCAGCAACTGGATCGACCCCAACAACACCGGCGGGCCACCGCCCGGAACCTTTCCACCAGCGGACCCGGGAGGCAACACACCCTACGTGTACGAGACGACGTTCAGCGTGCCTGCGGGTTATCAGAGCTTTACACTGACGTTCGAGTTTGCCGCCGACAACAACGTCCAGTTCTTCCTGAACAACACCCTGATTCCGGGCACCGCCGTCAACAGCGCCTGGAGCACCCTGCACGGGCCGATCACCGTTCAGCAGACGAACCCGGCGGGGTCCTACACGCTGAGAGCCCGGGTGGTGAACAGCACGGGGCCGCAGGGGTTGCTGGTAGAGGGCGCGGTGACATGCGAGCCCGCAAACACTCCCACCCCGACGCCCACACCGACTCCGACACCACGCCCTGCAGTGCCGGTAGCGTGGGGCGACGGCGACTGCGACGGTGAAATCACCACGCGCGACAACCAGGCGCTTCTTCGCGAAGTTCTCGATCAGGCGCCCTTGAGTCAGACGCCACCGTGCTTCGCCCTCGGCGACGACATCACCCTAGCGGGCGTTGGCGGGTGGGGTGACTGGGACTGCGACGGCGACATCACGACGCGCGACAACCAGGCGCTGCTTCGCGAGGTTCTCGATCAGACGCCGCTGACGCAGGACGAACCGTGCCCTGATATTGGCGCGTCGGTCGATATCGTCGTAGCTGGCTGAGGTTACGCCCTCAAGCGGTCCTGACGTAAGGGCCGCTGCTGGGGCGCGCTGACGTGCCCCAGCGAGCCGATGGATGACCCTTTGGTAGTCGAGTGTCCTTAGGGGTTCCCCTCGGTCGTGGCATTGATTACGTGCAGCGTGCCACTTGGCTATTGGCGTTAGCCGGAAGCTTCCTCATCCTGAGCCTGTCGAAGGGCCGGTCGCAGCGCGACCTCGTACGACTGAGCCTGTCGAAGTGAAGGGAGGAACAACATGAGTCATTGGGTGTACATGCTTCGATGCAGAGACGCCTCGTACTACACAGGGATAGCGGAAGACGTCGAGTTCCGCGTCGCACAACACAACGAAGGCAAGATCGAGGGCTACACGCAGACGCGGTTGCCAGT
>JANLRX010000504.1:0-4081 GCA_031362025.1 Chloroflexota bacterium | reverse complement strand
CCGTAGAGCCCGCCGACCCGGGCGCCGAGAGCGTAGACGTCCTCCTCGTCTCGGTGCCGTTCTACCACGTCGCCGGCGCGACAACGATGCTCTCCTCCGTCTGGGGCGGCCGGAAGATGGTCGTCCTCCCGCAGTTCGACCCCGGGGCCTGGCTCGCGGCGGTACAGGAGCACGGCGTCACGCACAGCTTCGTCGTACCGACGATGCTCAAGCGCATCATGGAGCACCCAGACTTCGAGAAGACCGACCTCAGCACACTCAAGCTCGTGGCCTATGGCGCTGCGCCGATGCCCTTCGAGGTCGTCACCAAGGCCGTCGACAAGATGAAGTGCGGCCTGATGAACGCCTACGGCCAGACCGAAAGCACCTCATCGTTGACCTACCTCGGCCCGGACGACCACCAGATCCCCGCCGATAGTCCGGACCGCGAGAAGAAGCTCGCCCGCCTGCGCTCTGTTGGCCGCCCGATGGACGACGTCGTGGTCGCGATCATGGACCCGGACGGCAACGTGCTCCCGGCGGGCCAGGAGGGCGAGATCGTGGCGCAGGGAGCGCGGATCATGTCCGGCTACCTCAACCGCGAGCAGGAGACCAGCGACGCGATCAAGGGCGGCTGGCTGCACACCGGCGACGTCGGTTGGATGGACGACGACAACTACCTCTACATCACCGGCCGAACCAAGGACCTCATCATCCGCGGCGGCGAGAACATCGCGCCAGGAGAGATCGAGGGCGTGCTCCAGCAGCACCCCGCTGTCGAAGACGCAGCCGTCATCGGCGTGCCGGACGTAGAGTGGGGCGAAGAAGTGAAGGCGATCGTCGTCAAGAAGCCGGGTCTCGAAGTGACCCCAGACGAGCTGACCGAATTCGTGAAGGCTCACCTCGCCAGCTTCAAAGCCCCGAAGTTCTACGCCTTTGTCGACGAGCTGCCGCGCAACTACCTCGGCAAGGTCCTGAAAACGGACCTCCGCAAGACCCACGGGGAGGCCGCAAGCGCCTAAGCGACCCACCAAACGCGAGCGACTCGACCGACAGGCCCGATTGCGGGAGGCCGAGGCTGCGGGTGTACCGGTGCCCCAAACGCACGAGCCCAAGGAGACGATGGCCCGGATCACCTACTCCGGGGCGGCAGGCGCCCTCATCGGCGGCGTCACCATGTTCGCCTTGGGCGTCGCGATCCTCGCGGGAGCCAGCGACGAGTCGAGTTCGTGGTCAGTGCCCTTCTTCCTCATGGCTGGGATGTTCGTCCCCGCCCTCATCGTTTCGGTCGCGCCGTCGCCGCGCCGCAACCACGTCCTGCGCGTCACCGTCATCTGCTGCCTGACCGCCGCAGCTCTGGGCGTCTTCTACCGCATCCCGGAACTGCCCATCCTCCTCAGCCTTCCGACGGTGCTCCTGGCGCAGGCTGCGGAGCTGATTTTCCAGTCGAAGCGCTAGCCGGCCAGCCTACGCGTCGGGACCGGGTTCGTTCTCGAAGTACGTGGTGCCGCACTGACGGCAGAAGCGAGCCTCAGCCAGCTCTGTAGCATCTTCAGGCAGCGGATCTTCACAGTTGGAACACGCCCAGATCATCGGACGCCCACACTTTGGGCAGAAGGGGTACGGCTCTTCCGGCCGCGTCGGGTAGCCGAACGAGCCTGTGTGGTTGTTCTCGCACTTGCCGACGCCCTTGGTGTTTTCCATCAACTGTGTCCCTTCAGCTATTCGTTGTCCGGGGCCATCAACTCTTCGCCGCCACTACCTGGCCCCATCGGCACCGAGCTGCGTCGTTCCAGATAGTAGTCGAGTGCCACGCGCGCCACAGCGGCCGCCGGGAGCGCCAGCAGCACCCCTGGGATGCCGAACAGCTGCCCGCCCACCAGCACAGCCACGAGCACGATGACAGGCGGCAGGTTCAGAGTCGAGCCGTAGACGCGCGGCGCTAGCACCCGGTCCTCGAACTGCTGGTAGAGGAGCAGTGCGACCACCACGATCAGTGCTTGCTCAGGCGACTCCTGGAACGCCGCCAGCGTCGGCATCATCACGGCGATCACCGCCCCGACGATCGGGATGATGTCGACGAACCCGGCGAGGATCGCGAAAGCGATGGCATTAGGGACGCCGGCGGCGGTCAGCACCGTGAACGTGAACACGGCGATGCACGCCGTTGTGATCAGCTGACCCCGGATATACCCGCCGACGACCGCGCGCAGAGCGCCGAGCCAGCGGTCCATCTCCGGCTCCCGGCCCGGCGGCACGAACTGGTACACGAACCGGCTCATCCGGGGCGTATCAGCGAGAAGATAGGACGTGAGCACGAAGATCGTGATGAGCGTGAACACCACCGAAAGCGCCTGCTGCCCGTAGTCGATCGCCGTCTCTCCGGAGATCACTCGGCCCCAGTCGACATCTCGGGCGCGGTCCTCCAGGTTCATGTGGATCCCGAAGTCGTCGAGGAAGTCCTCCATGTCTCGGGCGTCTTCCGGCAGGTTGTCCCTTAGGTCGGTGAACTCGTCGATCATCGCCGGGACAACCAGGGCCGCGAGGCCGACGATCACCACGAGGATGCTGAACATGATGAGGGCCACGGCCCCCACACGAGGAACGCCGCGGGCCACAAGCCACTCCACGTACGGAAGCAGCGCCGCCATAAAGATGAACGAAGTAACGACGATGACGATGATTGGCCAGAGTTCGACCAGCATCAACACCGCCACCACCGCGAGGACGGCGACGATTATCCCGCGATAAGAGACTTCCAGGCGCAGCATCGCTCAGCGTTTCTCTTTCGCGGTCATGCGTGGATTATCGGCATTCGGCAGGCAGGAACTCAACAGGAGCCATTATTCCCCGCGCGGGCTCAACTGCACACCACTACGCACGGCCGGCAGGTGCCAAGTTCGTATCGGTTGAACCGAGTGCCATTTAGATCTGCCACGCGTCCGCACAGTTGGATAAACTCCCGGCCATGGACAGACACAAGGAACAACACTCGTCCGTAGTCCGGTACCTTCAGGTGCCGACCGAGCGGTTCGCTCTCCGCCAACCAATTCGACTCAACCCTGGGAACGTACCGGATGGGCTACGCCTTCTCCGTAACGATCACGGCGTTCTGCCGTCGTCCTGTCTTCCGTGATGCGAGAGCCGCCGAACTTGGCATCGCGTGTCTTCGAGAGGTCGCCGCCCGTTTCACTGCTCAGGTCTTTGCCTATACGTTCATGCCGGATCATGTACACGTTCCGGCCTCCACACCCGCCGATTGTGATTTCGATGAATTTATCCGCCAATTCAAACAAGCTGCTGGCTACAGATTGAGACGCGAATTGGGCTTGAACCGGGTGTGGCAGCCACGGTATTTCGATTCGAGTTCTGCGGGGGCCAGATTCCTTGGTTACGGTCGCGGAACATATGGGGGAATCCGGTGAGAGCTGGTTTGGTCGCCTCGGTTGGCGAATTTCCGTTCAGCGGGTCGTTTGATTGGCAAGGAGCGCTGGGTTCGGGGTCTCAAGACCCCGGACTACGGGCGTAAAGGCTAGTCTCGTGCGCCGGTCGTTGCCGCTGTGCCTGCCGTCGCAATAAACTGGCGACTGCCCAACACACGAGAAGGAGCATCCCCATGCAAGTCGAAACCACCATCCTGTCCCAGGACTTCCGCTCGCTCGCCGAGCAATCCAAACGCCTCGAAGAGATCGGATACGACTCCGTCGTCACGCCGGAAGCCGGCCACGACCCGTTCCTGCCACTGATGATAGTCGCGGAGCACACCCAGAAGCTGAAATTCGGGACCGCCGTCGCCATCGCCTTCCCCCGAAGCCCGATGGTGACGGCGCAGATGGCGTGGGACCTCCAACGCTTCTCAGGCGGGCGGTTCATCCTCGGCCTTGGCACGCAGGTGAAAGGCCACAACGAGCGCCGCTACGCCACCCCCTGGCCCTCACCGCCCGGCCCGCGCCTCCGTGACTACATCATGACGATGAAGGCGATCTTCGAGACGTTCCAAACCGGCGCCCGTCCGGCGTACCAGGGGCCTCACTACCAGTTCACTCTCATCTCCCCGTTCTTCAACCCCGGCGCCAACCAGGACGGCGGGAAAGTCCCGATC
>JANLRX010000435.1:0-5637 GCA_031362025.1 Chloroflexota bacterium | reverse complement strand
CCATGAGCGGCACCACCTCGCTCGTCACCTTCCCGGAGTAACAGCAGGCGTAGGGGCGTAGCAGGCTACGCCCCTACGCCTCGGCCAGCTCCCGCGCCCGGGCGAACACCCCGTCCAGCATCTCCTCCGTCAGCAGCCCCGTGAACGTGTTCTGCTGGCTCGGGTGGAACGAACACACGATCGTGCTGCCGCTGCGCCTGTCTGGGTCCGGAAGCGGCACCTCCACTCCGTGCCCGAATTTCGGGAACGGCCGCAGCCCCAGCGCCCGCGAGACGCCGTTCAAAGCGTACCCACCGAGGCACACTATCACGCGCACGTTGGTCAGCAAGTCCAGCTCTCGCACAAGGTACGGGAGGCAGTTGTCGCGCTCCTCCGGCGTCGGCTTGTTGTCCGGCGGCGCGCAGTGCACCACCGCCGTGACGTAGGCATCGATCAGCACCAACCCATCCCCGATGTGGGTGCTTGTCGGTTGGCTCGCGAACCCGTTTCGGTACATCGACGCGAAGAGCCAGTCGCCGGAGCGGTCGCCTGTGAAGATGCGCCCGGTGCGGTTCCCCCCGTGGGCCGCCGGCGCTAATCCGACGATCAGCAGCCGCGCGTTCGGGTCGCCCATCGGCGGCACCGGCTTGCCCCAGTACGCTTCGTCCCGAAACGACGCCCGCTTCTCCCGCGCCACCAGCTCCCGCCACGCGACCAGCCGCTCGCACTTTCGCGACGCGACGACGTCCGCCGCAACGGTTTCGAGCGAGTCGGGAGTCAAGCGCTCAGCATAAGGGTGCTAGCCGACGATGATGTTGTGGACCGGCGCGATCATCGGCTCGCCGGGGTTCGCGCCAACTTCGCCGGCAATCGGCATCAGCACCGCGCCGAACGCGTCGAACGTCTCTTGCGATTCCCAGATGTCGAAGACCTGCAACTGGTTCGGGTCGCCAAACGCTACGTGATAAGTGCGGCCCTTTGGCGATCCCGCGCCCGCCGCTTGCAGGCGCTTGACCACCTCATCGTACTTCTGGGTACTCATGTTCTCGGACTGGAAATAGACACTGATTGCCATTGGGGCTGCCTCCTTGTTGGGTCTAATCGCGTTACGACAACATTCTTCAGCGGAACCGCGCGCTAAGCCGGCGTCGGCTCAATCACCAGAAGCGGGTCACCCTCCGCCACTCGCGACCCCGGCGTGACGGAAACGTCCTTCACAGTGCCGCTGATCGGCGCCGCGATCTCGTTCTCCATCTTCATCGCCTCCACCACCAGCAAGATGTCGCCTTCCTTTACAGCGTCGCCCGGCTTCACGTCCACGCGGATCACCCGCCCCGTCATCTGTGAGAGCACGACGCCTGTACCCGCGCCGCCGGCCTTCTTCGCCTTCGCCTTGGCTGCCGGTCGCGTTCCGGCCCGGCCCTTCAGCTCGACCTCGTACTCCTTCGCGTCGACGAGCACCTTCACCGGGCCTTCTTCCGGCATCGTCGCCGGAAGCTGCACCGCGTGCGCCTTCTCATTCACGTACACCGTCACGATGTTGCCGCTGCGCACCACGCGGATGGCGTATGGCTTGTCGCCGACGGTGATGGAGTCGCCGCCGGGCTGCACTTCGAACTCGCGGTCGCCGATCTGTAACTTCATGCCTATCCCCTCAACATCCGGCGACGGCCGAGCGTTTTCCATGGTGTGTGCGAGCGTCCGGCCCCGTTCCCGTCCGCTGCGGCTGGTTGCGCCGCGCGGCCCTGGTCCTGCGTCAGCGCTACCGTTATCGCCGCGATCAGTTCGTCGTCAATCTCATCGCCGCGGTCGCGCCACTCGAAGAACTCGCGCGCCACCGGCGGGAAAAGCACGTACGACATAACGTCTTCCTCCGATTTGGCCAGCGCTCCGATCTCCTCACGCGCCTTCTCCAGCTCCGGCTCCAGCACATCCGCCGGTCGCCCCGTAATCGGTTCCTCGCCCGGCGCGAGCTTCTCTCGAACTTCGGCGCTGATCGGCGCGGGCGTCAGTCCGTACTGCCCCAGCGCGAGCGCCTTCGTTTCCTTGGACACCTGTTTGTACCGCTCGCCGTACAGCGCGTTGAGCACCGCCTGCGTGCCCACGATCTGGCTCGTCGGCGTGACCAGCGGCGGATAACCGAGATCCGCGCGCACGGCCGGGATCTCGTCCAGCACGTTGCGTAGCTTGTCGACAGCGCCCTGTTCCCGCAGCTGCGAGACCAGGTTCGAGATCATCCCGCCCGGCACCTGGTGGAGCAGCACGCCGGCGTCCACCTTCACGTTGCCCTCAAAGGCCGCGTACTTCTTCCGGATCTCCGCGAAGTAGTCCGCGAACCCCGTCAGCTCTTCGAGGTCGAGGCCTGTGTCGTGCTCCGTGCCCTCGAACGTTGCGACCATCGACTCGGTCGGCGGCTGCGACGTGCCCTGCGACATCGTCGAGAGCGCGCAGTCCATGATGTCCAGCCCCGCTTCGACGGACTTCAGGTACGCCATCTCGGCCATGCCGCTCGTGCAGTGGCAGTGCATCTGCACCGGGATCGAGACGACGGCTTTCACCGACTTCACGATCTCGAAGGCGTCGTATGGGTGCAGCAGCCCGGCCATGTCCTTGATGCAGATCGAGTCGCAACCCATCTGCTCCAGCTCCTTGGCCTGGCGCGCGTACATGTCCGTGGTGTGGACCGGGCTGATCGTGTAGCAGACCGTCCCCTGGGCGTGGCCACCGGCCTTCTTCACAGCCTTGATCGCCGTCTCCAGGTTCCGCAGGTCGTTCAGCGCGTCGAAGATGCGGAAGATGTCCATGCCGTTCTTCACAGCCAGCTCGCAGAACTTCTCGACGACATCGTCCGCGTAGTGCCGGTAACCGAGGACGTTCTGCCCCCGGAGCAGCATCTGCAGCGGCGTCTTCTTGAACTTCGCCTTCAGCAGCCGCAGCCGCTCCCAAGGGTCTTCTCGCAGGAACCGCAGCGCCGTATCGAACGTCGCCCCGCCCCACACCTCTACGGAGTGGAACCCGGCCTCGTCCATCCGCTCCGCGATCGGGAGCATGTCCTCGGTCCGCATCCGCGTGGCCAGCAGCGACTGGTGGCCGTCGCGCATCGTCGTGTCAGTTATCTTTACGCCCATGCTTTTACCCTTGCTCTCACGTACCCGTGGTCCTGTGGATCGATTTGCTGTGGCTCATTCTCGTACAGATCGTCTTCGTACTCTTCGTCGTCCCACTCATCCTCTTCCTCCGCGCGGGCCAGCGTCCAGATGCCGGCTCCGATCAGCGCGCCAATCGCGGACACCACAACCAGCGCCCACAGCCCCGGTTCCGTGTTGCCGTCTACGAACTCCGTCTGGCCGAGCTGCGTCCAGGTGATCGCCTGCCACTCACCCAGCGCGTTGTATCCGGCGAGGAAAATCGTGCCGACGGACGCTCCGACCATCCCCATCGCGAAGGGCCGGTCGCGCGACGTGGCCAGCGCAATCACCGCCGATACCCCAACGATCGCCCCGAGCGCGGCGGTGATGTACCCATCGCCAAACCCGACGCGGCAGCTACACCACTCTTCTTCCTCCAGCACATCGCCGGCCAGCAGGTTCTCCCGGTCGCGGAACCGGCTCGTCTCGTAGCCATTGATCTCGAACGACACCGGGTTCACCGCCACCACCCCTGTCTCGTCGCTGTAGTCGATCGTGTTGAAGTGCACCCAGGACGAGAACGAGAGCAACACCATGACGGCGCCGCACATCGTGGCGAGGGCAAGCAACCGGATCCGAGCGCGTTCCATCGGAACCGCTAGAGGGGGATGTTGCCGTGCTTCTTCGGCGGGTTGTTGTCCGTCTTGTCCTGCAGCATATCGAGCGCGCGGATCACCTTGATGCGGGTGTCTGCCGGGTCGATCACATCGTCCACGAAGCCGCGAGCCGCCGCGATGTACGGGTTCGCGAAGCGCTTCTTGTACTCATCGATCAGTTCCTTGCGTTTCGCCTCCGGGTCCGCTGCCGCCTCGATCTCCCGCCGGAAGATGATGTTCGCCGCCGCATCGGGGCCTGTCACAGCGATCTCCGCGCCCGGCCAGGCCAGGTTCACGTCCGCCCGCAGGTGTTTCGAGCCCATCACCAGGTAGGCGCCGCCGTAGTCCTTGCGCAGGATCACGGTCACCTTCGGCACCGTGGCCTCAGCGTAGGCGTAGAGCAGTTTCGCGCCGTGGATGATGATCCCGCCGTGCTCCTGCACCGTTCCCGGCATGTAGCCCGGCACGTCAACCAGCGTCACGATCGGAACGTTGAAAGCGTCGCAGAAGCGTACGAACCGCGCGGCCTTCCGCGACGAATCGACGTCCAGTACACCCGCAAGGTAGCCAGGGTTGTTCGCGACGATGCCAACGACGCGGCCACCCATCCGGGCGAACCCCACGACGATGGCCTTCGCGTACCCTGCGTGCACCTCCAGGAAGTCGGCGTCGTCCACGATCGGTTCGATCACCTTGTGCACGTCATACGGCTTGCTGGAGTCGTCCGGCACCACTGATGAAATATCTTCACAGCGGCGGGTTGGGTCGTCTCCGGGCTCGGTGAACGGCGGGTCTTCGGTGTTGTTCGACGGCAGGAACGCCATCAGCCGGCGCACATCCTGCAGGCACTCCTCGTCGTTGTCGGCAATGAACTGCGCGACGCCTGTCTTCGTGAAGTGCACCTGCGCCCCGCCGAGGTCCTCGTGCGTGACGTCTTCGTGGGTCACCTGCCGCACCACGTCCGGCCCGGTGATGTACATGTATCCTGCGTTGCGGGTCATAAAGATGAAGTCGGTGATCGCGGGTGAGTACACGGCGCCGCCGGCCGTCGGGCCCATGACCACGGAAACCTGTGGTACGACGCCCGAGGCCATCACGTTACGCGTGAATATCTCTCCGTAACCCTTCAGCGAGACGACCCCTTCCTGGATCCGGGCCCCGCCGCCGTCGTTCAGGCCGATCACCGGCGCCCCGTTGCGGATCGCCAGGTCCATCACCTTGCAGATCTTCTCGCCCGCAGCCTCAGACAACGAACCGCCGAACACGGTGAAGTCCTGCGCGTACACGTAGACCGTGCGGCCTTCGATCTTGCCGTACCCAACGACGACCGCGTCGCCGAGGTATTTCTGTTTGTCCAGCCCGAACTCCGTTGAGCGGTGCGTCACGAGCGCGTCGATCTCCTCGAACGTGCCTTCGTCCAGCAGAAGGGCGATGCGCTCTCGCGCCGTTAGCTTGCCACGCTTGTGCTGCGCTTCGACGCGTTCCGCGCCGCCGCCGAGGGAGGCTTTGCCCTTTAAGTCTTTGAGTTCAGAAAGGCGGTCTGCTCCGGCCTCTTGTTCGATAGCCATGCGTTTGTTCCAGCTTTCACTAATGTGTCTACGCGGCTCAAAGTTAGCATACGCGGACGGGAGAAAAAAGCGAGAATCGGAGGCCTGTCGCCGTCCTTACGGGGTGGGAGTCTCTTCGACCGGTTCTTCCGTGGGAGCCGGTATCTCTTCTTCCGGTGCCACTTCTTCCTCGGGCGCCACCTCTTCTTCCGGTGCGGACTCCACGTTCGGCATGATCAGGATGTCGCCGATCGTAAGCGCGGCGGGATCGACATCCGGGTTGAGATCGATAACGCCCTGCGGGTCTACCCCGCACTTGTCTGCGAT
>JANLRX010000424.1:0-2555 GCA_031362025.1 Chloroflexota bacterium | reverse complement strand
CCGCGCCCAACGTCGTGCCCGGCGAAACACTCATCGCGCCATATGATAGCGGCGCGGCCACTGTGCCGCCCGCGCATGGTACGACCCAGACTCCGCCGTTCGTCGTAACGGCGATGAGATTGCCGCCAAATGCTCCATAGCGGTCCTGGAAGAGGCTCCCGCGCATCAGGCCCGGTTCTCCGGTGAGCGTCGCCCATGCCGTCGTGACAGTAGCGCCACCGTTAGAGATCCGCGCGATCTGACCTGGCGTGCCCGTACCGACGAAGAGATCGCCGGGCGTGAAGCAACCCTGGTTAGGGCCACTCCGGACCGTCGCGATCTTGACCTCATCGGTGAATCCGCTCTGGGCGGAGAACACGCTGTGAGTTCCATTGGCGGCCACAAGTTCAAAGTTGTGTGGCTGGCCGTTGGGATAGTTGGCCGAGATGACCACTTTGTTCTGTGGCTCGTAGTGGTCGATGCCGACTGGATTTGTAAACGCAGTGGATATTGTGGTCAGGGTGATCGCGCCCGGCGTGTGCGCCTGCACTGGCGTGGCGTCACGGTCCACCGTCAAGAGAACAAGAGCCGCAATTACCAAGACCACCGTCAGGACAGAACCCAACGCATACTTCATGAAGACCCCCCTTGCATACGGGTAGACTAGCGGCTCGGTCACCTCATCTGGGGACGACGCTCGCCACACCCCTTAGGGCGGTAAGTATTGTCAAGACAGGTTTTCATGTCAAGACTGCGACCGTGTGAAGTTAATGCTGGTGCTTCTGAATCTGCCGCTCGCGCTCCGCGCCTACCTGCTCCGCTGAGCGGCCGTAGATCTGCGGCGGCTCCCAGCCGTTGAGACCGGCGTAAGTGTCGATCTGCGAGCGGTGGTGGACCTCGTGCTCCAGGCACATCATGAGGAGGCGCCAGCCCGCCAGCGTGCCATCAGTGTCGATCATCTCGATCCGGCGCTCGAGCCACTCCGGCGGCGTCCCCTCGATGCGGCGCTTGAACTCGGCGTACGTCTCCTCCAGCACCGGGATCCAGTCCTCTTGCGAGTGGACCTCACGAGCGCCGTCCCAGACCCAGCCTTCGTTGCGATAAGCCCGCGCGAAGTACAGCCGCGCTCCACCAATGTGTCGCACGATCTCGCCGATCGGCCAGCCGCGCTCGCCTTCACTTTGCGGCGGCTGGTACGTCGTCGCCGCTTCGGGGAGCGCGCTGACGTCGCGGATCGTGCGCTTCTGCAGCCCGTCGTAGTAGCGGAGGAAGTCGCCAACGTCCTTGAACATGCCGGGGCCATTCTAGCGCATTCGGCGGCTCGAAATTGTTTGGCATTTTCGCGTTTTTGGCGTCGCCTCCTGACATCCTGCTGCCATCGGCGGTATGCTGGCGGCGATGCGACAGATGGACCGCCGCCTCCTCATCCTCATGCGCCTCCGCGAAGAGACACCCGTTCGCGCCCAGGACCTCGCGGAGGAGTGCGACTGCTCCATCCGCACGATCTACCGGGACTTCGATGCGCTGTCGCAGGCCGGCGTGCCGGTAGCGGCGATGCCCGGCGAGGGCTACCGGCTCGTCTCCGGGTACCATCTCCCGCCCGTCGCCTTCACCGCCGACGAAGCCGTACAGCTGCTACTCGGGGCGGACATCGCGCAGGGCATCGGCACCGCCGCGCAGCGGGACGCCGTGCGCTCGGCCGCCGCGAAAGTCGAAGCCGTCCTCTCACCCGAGACACGGACGGCCGTAGAGCGCCTTCGGGAGCGAGTCCGCGTCTCGCAGTGGATGCTTCGGGAGCCGTCGTCGCTGCTTCCCGTGTTCCAGGAAGCCGTCATGCACCAGCGGGTGGTCGCGCTGCGCTACCATTCCTTCAGCCCGGACGAGATCACCGACCGCCGCATCGAACCGCACGGCCTCGTCTACTACGCCAACGACTGGCACATCGTCGGGTACTGCCGCCTGCGAGAGGCGATGCGCGACTTCCGGCTCGGCCGGGTGCGTGACGCCGAGCTGCTGGACGAAGCGTTTGAGCGTGATACGGAGATCGACTGGTTCCAGGACGACTTCCAGCACTCGCTCGAGGTCAGGGTCTGGATCGACGAGCCGGCGCTGCCCTGGGCCCGCGAACAACCCTCGTTCGGCTTCATGCGAGAGGAGCGCTCGGACGACAGCCGCGGCTCGGTCTTCGTGTTCGAGTGCCGGGACCTGAAGCGGCTGCTGCCGTGGATCCGAACGTGGGGCGCCGACGCCCGCGTCCTCTCGCCGTCAGATGTCGTCGAGAAGGTGCGCGAAGACGCCGTCGCGCTCGTCCAGCGATACGCCGCGGAGTAATTTCGCCGCCCCGAACGCGGTGATTGTATACTTGACACGGTAGATTGAACCTGATACCTTGTCACTATGACAAGTTTCCTTTCGGCTTCCCGCCGCGCTTCGGTGGCTCATTCGCCACTCGGCGTATCTCCTCAACTACCTCTTTCGGGAACAGCCGGTAAGCAAGCTCGTCGGTCGTCAACTCGGTCGCTTTCTTTCGCTTCTTCTTCGGCATAAGGGAGACTCCTATGAACCTGTTTCAACTG
>JANLRX010000422.1:0-5795 GCA_031362025.1 Chloroflexota bacterium | reverse complement strand
CGCTGATGCCTTCGATCTTCTTAATCTCTCCGTAGACCTGCTTGGTCTTGCCGGGGTCGGTGACGATGAGGACGTATGCCTTGATTGCCATGTTGGGACTCCTTCGTGCGGAAAAGGGGCCAGCGTGCCGTGGGTCGGGACGCGGTCATTATAGCAACCGTCGCGTCCGGGGCAACGTAGCGATACACTGAGATTATGGCAGACCCCCTCGACCCGTTTGGCGCTCTCACCACGCTGGATACCGCTGGAGGCGCGGTCAAGTATTACGACATCGGAGCGCTGACACGCGCGGGAGTCGCGGACGTGGACAGGCTGCCGTACTCGGTCAAGATCCTGCTCGAGAACCTGCTGAGGCGGTACGACGGCGAGATCGTGACGCAGGAAGACATCGTCGCGCTGGCCAAGTGGTCGCCGACGACGCTGGTGGCGCGGGAGCTGCCGTTCCTGCCGGCGCGGGTGCTCCTCCAGGACTTCACCGGGATTCCGGTCGTTGCGGACCTCGCGGCGCTGCGGGGCGAGATGGCGCGGCGCGGCGGCGATTCGATGCGCGTGAACCCGGACCTGATGGTGGATCTGGTGATCGACCACTCTGTACAGGTGGACTCGTTCGGGGCTCTGGACTCGTTCCGGATCAACGTTGACCGCGAGTATGAGCGCAACCGCGAGCGCTACGCGTTCCTGCGCTGGGCTCAGCAGGCGTTCCGGAACTTCCGGGTGGTCCCTCCGGGCGCCGGCATCGTGCACCAGGTGAACCTGGAGTTCCTCGCGAGCGTGGTGCTGACGATCACCCGGGGCAGCGACACGATCGCCCTGCCGGACACGCTTGTCGGCACGGACTCGCACTCGACGATGATCAACGGGCTCGGCGTCCTCGGTTGGGGCGTCGGCGGCATCGAGGCAGAGGCGGCGATGCTCAGCATCCCGCTGCCGCTGCTCGCGCCGGAGGTGATCGGCGTGCGGATGACGGGCGCCCTCCGCGAAGGCGTGACGGCGACGGACCTCGTGCTCACGGTCACGGAGATGCTACGGAACTACGGCGTCGTTGCCAAGTTCGTGGAGTACTTCGGGCACGGATTGAGCAACCTGAGCTTGCCGGACCGCGCCACGATCGCCAACATGTCACCCGAATACGGCGCGACGTGCGGCTACTTCCCGATCGACTCCGAAACGCTGCGCTACCTGCGAATGACCAGCCGGCCGGATTCGCTGATCGACCTCGTCGAGCGGTACGCCAGAGCGCAGGGCTTGTTCCGCGAGGACTCGACGCCCGACGCCGTGTACACTGCCGTACTGGAACTGGACCTCGACAGCGTGGAGGCAAGCCTTGCCGGACCGCGGCGGCCGCAGGACCGCGTGCCGCTGGGAGCGGTGCGGGACAGCTTCAGAGGCGCGTTCGTGGAGTACTTCCCGTCGCACATCGTGCCCTCGAAGAGTGAGGAGCGGTTCGACTGGGAGGGCGGCGCGGCGAATGAGCCGGAGCAGAAGCCGGTCGAAGTGGCAGAGCCGGGCATCCCGAAGAACGGC
Organism: Chloroflexota bacterium; assembly: GCA_031362025.1. Lineage (GTDB taxonomy): Bacteria > Chloroflexota > Dehalococcoidia > SM23-28-2 > RBG-16-64-32 > DATKKM01. Next base: position 4,271 of record JANLRX010000422.1, on the reverse strand, counting down.
GCCGTCGAGATCATGCTGGACGGCAAGCCCGTGCAGATCCACAACGGATCCGTCGCGATCGCCGCGATCACGAGCTGCACCAACACCTCGAACCCCTCCGTCATGCTGGCGGCAGGGCTCGTCGCCAAGAAGGCGGTCGAGCGCGGTCTGACCGTCTCCCCGGCCGTGAAGACGAGTCTTGCACCGGGATCGCGGGCCGTCGTCGAGTACCTCGAAGCGGCCGGTGTGATGACGTACCTCGATCAGTTGCACTTCAACCTCGTTGGCTTTGGATGTACGACCTGCATCGGCAACAGCGGGCCGCTGGATGAGCCGGTCGCGCAGGCGGTGGACGCGAACAACCTGGTCGTGGCGGCGGTGCTCAGCGGCAACCGCAACTTCGAGGGGCGCATCCATCCGCAGGTCCGCGCGTCGTACCTGGCGTCGCCGCCGTTGGTTGTGGCGTACGCGCTGGCCGGGACCGTGGATATCGATCTGCGGAAGGAACCGTTGGGTACAGGAAGCGACGGCAAGCCCGTGTACCTCCGTGACATTTGGCCGACGCGGGCCGAGGTGGCAGCGGCCGTCTCCAGCAGCGTGACGCCGGAGTGCTTCCGCGAGACGTACGACCACATCTTTGACGGCGACGAACGCTGGTGGTCCCTCGATGTGCCCACCGGCGGGCTCTGGGAGTGGGATTCGGAGTCGACGTACCTGCGCGAGCCACCGTTTGTCCAGGGCATCCCGGACGAGCCACAGCCCGTGAATGACATCCGCGACGCGCGGGTGCTGGCGATGGTGGGCGACTCGGTGACGACTGACCACATCTCGCCGGCCGGCGCGATCAAGCTGGACAGTCCGGCGGGCAAGTACCTGCAACAGCACGAGGTGCCGCCGAGCGAGTTCAACAGCTACGGTTCGCGCCGGGGCAACCACGAGGTGATGGTGCGCGGCACGTTCGCGAACATCCGGTTGCGGAACGAGCTGGCGGAGGGCGAAGGCGGGCTGACGAAGCACTTCCCGGATGGCGAAGAGATGACTATCTACGAAGCGGCGGAGAAGTACGCGCAAGAAGGCGTGCCGCTGATCGTGCTCGCAGGCAAAGAGTACGGGACCGGAAGCTCGCGCGACTGGGCCGCGAAGGGCGTCGCGCTGCTGGGAGTGCGGGCCGCGATCGCCGAGAGCTTCGAGCGCATCCACCGCTCGAACCTGATCGGGATGGGGGTGCTGCCGCTGCAGTTCATGCCGGGTGAAAGCCGCCAGTCGTTGAACCTGACGGGCACTGAGGTGTACCACATCCACGGCCTCGAAGAGGAACTAATCCCGGGCAAGCAGGTCACCGTCCGCGTCTGCAACGAGTTCGGCACGGAGACATCGTTCCAGGCGATCGTGCGGATCGACTCGAAGCTGGAGATCGAGCAGTACCGGCACGGCGGGATCCTGCCGTACATCTTCCGCAAGATGCTGCGCAGCTGACGATGCAGCGAACGCCGCCATCTGTGTTGTCGCAGGCGTTCACATCGATCACCTTTATCCATCTTTCGTTCATCGGAGCGATCTTTATGTATTTCGTCGTGGGCGAGATCATGCGCGCCCAGATCGATGACTTCGCGGGGAAGGGGTTCGTCGAGCTGGACAGCACCATGATCTGGACGCTCCGGGGCACGTTCGTTGTCCTGGCGGTGGTGAACCTGGTGCTTATCCGCACGATGTTCGGCGACGAGGCGATGCTGCGGCGGGCTCTGGCTAAACGAGAAGACGTGGATGATGCGGCGGTCGTCGGAGTGCTGGTGACTGCCGGTATCCTCCGGCTCGCCTTTATCGAAGCGATCGCCATCTACGGCCTGGTGCTGTACGAGATGAACGCCGAACGCTACGACCTGTACGGGTTCGGGATCGTCGCTCTGATCGCATTGATTTCGCTGCGTCCCAGCCGCACGACGTGGGAAGAAACGCTGCGCCGAATGGCAATCGAGCACCCCGGCGTTAGTTCGTCGTTCTCGTAGCCCGCTCGCGCGCAACCCTGTATCCTGCGCGTCATGACGACAACACTCGATTGGTTGGGGACGGCGACGTTCCGACTCACGATCGATGATCTGGTCATCTACCTCGATGCCTATATGGACCGGGTGCCGGACGCGCCGACTGTGGGGCTGAGCGCGAAGGACGTCACAAAAGCGGACTTCGTGCTGGTGGGGCACGCGCACTTCGATCACATCGCAGGCGCGGAGGCGATCGCGAAGAACACTGGCGCGACGATCATCGGCTCGCATGAGAGCTGCCGGGTGATGCGGGAGGCAGGCGTACCCGAGGCGCAGCTGAAGCCGAGCAGCGGCGGCGAGCGTCACCGCCTCGCTCCGGGCGTGACGGTGCGCGTGTTCCCGAGCATGCATTCGTGCACGTGGATACTCACGGACGCATCCGCCGGCACGGTCGAGAGCGGGCACACCGGCCTCACCCAAGACGAACGCGCCGCTTGCCCCGGCCTCGTGAAGCGGATCATGGACTTCGTGGCAACGGGTACGGACGAGGCGCGCACGATACTTCAGCACGTTCAGGGCTCGACGGGCAGCACGAGCGATGGCGGCGCGCTGGCCTACTTGATCGAGGCGCCGGGGATGACGATCTTCTGGCAGGACACTTCCGGCTGCTGGGGCGACGTCCTGTCGAGCCTGCGGGCCAGCGTGGCGATCCTGGCGGCATCTGGGCGGCCGAACGTGGACGGTGAGCCGATCCAGGGGTCGATGGCGCAGTTCATCGCGATGGAGGCGAGGCTACTGGGCGCGACCCGCGTCTTCCTCGGCCACCACGACAACTGGATGCCGCCGATCACGTCCGCGACGTTCGATATCGCCGCCGTCCGCGAGGAGCTGGCGCGCGAGTTGCCGGGCGTCGAGCTGATCGAAACGGGTTACCTGGCCGGCACCGAACTATAACGGGCTCATACGCCGCTATACGTACGGAATCCGTGTACCACCGCCAGATCCCTCCACTTCGCTTCGCTACGGTCGGGATGACATTGGCGGTGGGTGTGGCGTAAGTCGCACGCTTGCTATCATGGGCAACGTCGCCCCCGGCTAGACACCTGGAGTACCCGCATGACAGAAGCAATCGAACGAGCGAAAGAGCACTTCGGCCGCCTCCTCGAGGAGCAGGTGGCGCGCGTCGAGCGGATGAAGAAGGACCAGGAATGGACTGACTTCGCGAAGCTGAAGCCGATCATCATCGGCGTCTGTGGTGGCGACGGGATCGGGCCATTTATCTCGGAACAAGCGGAACGAGTGCTGCGGGGAATCCTCGCCGACGACGTGGCGGCGGGGAAGATCACGTTCCGCACGATCGAGGGGCTGACAATCGAGAACCGCGCGAAGGTGGGCAAGGCGATCCCGGACGACGTCCTCGCTGAGCTGAAGAAGTGCCACGTCATCCTCAAGGGGCCGACGACGACGCCGCGCAAGGGCGACCCGTGGCCGAACATCGAGTCCGCCAACGTGGCGATGCGCAAGGAGCTGGACCTCTTCGCGAACGTGCGCCCCGTGCGTGTGCCCGAGGAGGGCATCGACTGGATGTTCTTCCGCGAGAACACGGAGGACCTCTACGCGCTCGGCTCGGATGGGATCAACGTGACGGACGACATCGCGATCGACTTCCGGCTGATCACGACGCCGGGCTCTGAGCGGATCATGCGCCTGGCGTTCGACTTCGCATCACGGAACGGCATCAACAAGGTCACGGTGATCACCAAGGCCAACGTGGTGAAGACGACCGACGGCAAGTTCCTCGACGTCGCGCGCCAGATCTCCGCGGAGTACCCCGACGTCGTGTGGGACGACTGGTACATCGACATCATGACCGCGAAACTGATCGACACGAAGCGCCGCACCGACTTCAAGGTGATGGTGCTGCCCAACCTCTACGGCGACATCCTGACGGACGAAGCAGCGGAGTTCCAGGGCGGCGTCGGCACGGCGGGGAGCGCCAACATCGGCAAGAAGTACTCGATGTTCGAGGCGATTCATGGCAGCGCGCCGCGGATGGTGGATGAGGGCCGCGCGCAGTACGCAGACCCGAGCAGCATGGTCCGCGCCGGGTCGATGCTCCTGAACCACATCGGCTACCCGGACGAGGCGAAGAAGCTCCGCGTCGATCTCTATCCCGACAAGGGCGGCGACACCCTGCGCCGCGATCTGACCCCAGATCGCACCAATCCCAACCTGTGGACCGTGACGCTCGACAGTGCTCGCCTGGGCAACGGCTTCGAGGACGGGACCGCCGTGACGCCGGAGCGCCTG
>JANLRX010000187.1:0-1701 GCA_031362025.1 Chloroflexota bacterium | reverse complement strand
GGGAGTCGGTCTGGGATGTGTACTACTGCCATCAACGGTTGGTCCGGATCGACCTCAAGGCGCCGGAAAATGTGTAAGCTATGTCCCCGAACACTTGTAAACCATCTCTCGGTCCGCACAGAGCCCCCCGACAAAGGGGCTCCGCCCCTCTGTACTCCCCAGTCGCACCGGCGGACGCACGACCGCGCTTCGCTAGATGTCGCCGCTGAAGGTGTCGCAGACGGCCGGGTCGCCCGAGTCGTAGCCCGTCGTGAACCACGCCTGCCGTTGCTCCGATGAGCCGTGCGTCCACGCCTCCGGGTTCACCTGTCCCTGCGTCGCCTCCTGGATCCGGTCGTCGCCAACGGCCTCCGCCGAGTCCAGCGCGTCGGCGATGTCGGACGGCCGGAGCGCTGTGATGATCGGCGCCTCGCCTCCGATGCCCTCCGTCGCGTTGCCCGCCCAGACGCCGGCGAAACAGTCCGCTTGCAGCTCGATGCGCACCGCCGTGCTCTCAGCGCCGGTCTCGCCGCTCGCGTTGCCGAGCGTGCCTTCGAGGTCCTGGATGTGGTGGCCGTACTCGTGGGCCAGGACGTACGCCGGCGCAAAGTCCCCGGCCCGGGCGCCAAACCTCTCGCGGAGCTCGTCGAAGAAGCCGAGGTCGATGTACACCTTGCCGTCGCCCGGACAGTAGAACGGCCCGACCGCTGACGACGCCTGACCGCAGGCCGTGTTCACCGCGTCCGTGAAGAACGTGGTCGTCGCCGGCTCGTAGACCTTGCCCTGGCGCGCGTACTCGTCCGTCCAGTAGCGCTGGATGCTGTTGATGTACGCCACCATCTGGCAGTCCTCGCGCGCGGCCGCGTCGGCGCCCGTCTGGCAGTCCTCCGAGAGCGTGCTGTTGTCGCCGACGGTCTCGTCCTGCAGCCCGCCGAGACCACCTCCGAGCCCGCCGTCCGAGCCTCCCGAGTCCAGCACGTTGCCCCCGCCCAGCAGCAGCACCACGATCGTGATGATGATCCCGACCGTGCCGCCGCCGAACGCGAGCCCCGGCGGCATCCCGCCGACGCGCATCCCGCGCCGATCCTCCACCTGCGACGTGTCGAGCTTCCCGCGCTTGTTGAAGATTGGCATCTCCCAGGAAGGATACAGCGTGTATCCACTCAAGGGACCGCGTACAGACGCTCGCGATGTCACAAATCCGCGGCAAATGGCACCAATACACGTAACGCCGTCCGGTTGTACACTGGACTGTGTCGGGGTGCGGCCGTCCGTGCTCGGGTGGCAGACCGACGCGGGCGCGCCCCCGACATTTTGCTACCCATCCGCCGGCAGGATCTGCCCACCCAGCGACTCCAGCAGCGCCGACATGTTTGCCGCCAGCTCCCGGCTCGCCCGCGGCGACAACCGGTGCTCCGCCACCGCCGCCCTCACCAGCGCCTCGCCCCGTCGCATCAGCAGCCGCACATCATCCGGTCGCCGCACCAAACCCTCCCGCAACCGCCGCCTCACATCCGCAATCTCCTCCGCCGGCGACCAATCGCCAGGCGCCTCATCCTCCGCCCGCTCCCCGTAAAACCCCACCGCACTCCCCCATCACCCATCACCCTTCACCCACCGTCCGCCTGGTTTGTCGGTTTGTGGGTTTGTCGGTTTGTCCTCTTCCTCTCCCCAGGCTTCAGCTCCCCCAACGGCCGCTTACCCCCCGGCATCAGCCGGTTC
>JANLRX010000359.1:0-4346 GCA_031362025.1 Chloroflexota bacterium | reverse complement strand
GCCGTCTGGAAGAGATCGCCCTGGAAGAAGAACCTGTGGTGCGGGCCGCTGGGGCGGGGGCCAAAGAACGGCACGAACCCGTCCGTCTCCGCGATCCGTTCCTTGATGATGTCCGCCAGCTCCTGCGTGATGTCGCCGTTGGCCACCGCATCGTCAACGGTGCCGACTGCGGCGTCGTCGATCGCTTGCTCGAGTTCCTCACGCGTGACGCCAAGGTTCTCGGCCAGCTTGTCCAGGAATTCGTCCCGGTAGAGTTCGTGGGTGGTCTCGCCCTCCGGCGTTTCGGAAGGCGTGGGTGTGCCCTCCTGCGCCCCCGCCACCGCTACGACGAGAAGCCCCGCCGCAACCGCGCCGATGACGCCGAGCCCAATGAATCTTCGCTTCATACTCTTCCTCCTGTTTGGAGATCTTGATTGCTTGTTCGATGGGCCTATCATCCCGTTCGGTGGTGAAGTGCCTATTAAGGCTTCCTTAGGGTTTCTTCATGTAGCCAACCAATACGCCTGTCCTAACGTTTCTTTAATGAACGGGGCCTAACATCGCCTCAGGAGCGGCAGAATATGTACGTACTTGTAGTCGAAGACGAACGCAGGCTGACCCAGCTCATCCGCAAGGTCCTCGAAGAAGAGGGGCACACCGTGGACGTGGCTCTGGACGGCGAAGAAGGCCTTCACATGGCCACCGAGGGCACCCACGACGTCATCGTGCTGGACGTGATGCTCCCCCGCATGGACGGCATGGAAGTCTGCGAGACGCTCCGCCGCAACCGCATCGATACGCCCGTGCTGCTGCTCACCGCGCTCGACAGCGTGGACGACCGCGTCCGTGGCCTCGATGCCGGCGCCGACGACTACCTCCCGAAGCCATTCGCCTTCCAGGAGTTGCTGGCCCGGATCCGGGCGCTGGGAAGACGCAGGGTGCACGCCCGCGATCCGCAGGAACTTCAGGTGGCAGACCTGAAACTGGATCTCCGTCGTCGCCGCGCCCAGCGCAACGGCGCCGCCATCGAACTGAGCCCGAAGGAGTTCAGCCTCCTCGAGTTCCTGATGCGCAACGAAGGCCGTGTCGTCACGCGAACGCAGATACTCGATCACCTCTGGGGCTACGACTTCGCCACCGACTCCAATCTGGTGGACGTCTACGTCGCCTACCTCCGCCGCAAGGTCGACAAAGGCGCCAAGACCTCGCTCATCCGCACCGTCCGCGGCGTCGGCTACGCGCTGGGAGACTAGCCGGTGTTCAGTACCGCCCGCTGGCGGCTCGCGCTCTGGTTCACGGGCGTCTTCGCCATCCTGCTCATCGTCATCGGCGGTGCCGTGTTCTTCAGCACCCGGGCCACGCTCTTTGCTCAGGTGGACGATGACCTCGATGCCCGGTCCACCCGGATCGTCCGGGCCACCGGCGACCCGGGCGGCGTGTTCAACCTGGCCCGCCCGGACATCCTCCAGTTCGCCACATCCGGCGGGTACTTCTACCGGGTCATCCCCCCGAGCGGGCGGATTCTCCAGGCGCCGGACAGCACCGATGACATCGACCTCCCGGATGCCGCAGAGGCCGCCGCGTTGACCGCAGATGGGCCTGCGACGGTGGAGGTCATCGGTCCGGAAGGCGAACGCCTCCGGGTGAAAGTGCAGGTCCAATACGACCAGTTCAGCCGACCCTACTACTTCCAGGTGGGCCGTAGCATCCAGTCCGAACTCGACGCCCTGCGCAGGCTGGCGTTCATCCTCGTGTTCGGTGGCGTTGCCGGCCTGGTGCTGGCCGGGCTATCTGGCTACTGGCTGGCTGGCCGTGCGCTGAGGCCAATCCAGGGCGCGATGGACGCCCAGCGGGTCTTCGTCGCCGACGCTTCGCACGAGATCCGGACGCCGTTGACGCTGATCCGCGCCAACGCCGAGGTCCTCAAGCGCCAGACCGGCGAGCCCGATCAGATGCTGATCGACGACATCATCCGCGAATCCGACCGGCTCACGTACCTCGTCGGCCAGATGCTGACACTGGCCCGCTCAGACTCCGCCAACGTGAAGCTGGAGACTGGCCCAGTGCACCTCGGCCGGCTCACTCAGGACGTCGCCCGCCAGATGCAGCTTCTCGCGAACGAAAAGAGCATCACGATCGCCCCCGAGATCGCCGGAGACGCGCTGGTGGAGGGCGACGAACTCCGGCTAGGCGAACTGCTGATCATCCTCATCGACAACGCCATCAAGTACAGCGACGAGGGCGCCAGCGTTTCGGTGCGAGTCACGCGCGAAGGCAAGAACCTGCGGCTCATCGTCTCGGACAACGGCCGCGGCATACCGGCGGACGCGCTGCCGCACATCTTCGACCGCTTCTACCGGGCGGACAGGCGCGCTCCCGGGAGCAGGGCGGCACCGGCCTCGGCCTCGCGATCGCGAAGTGGATCGTCGAGCGACACAACGGACGGATCGGCATCGACAGCATCGTCGGTAAGGGAACAGCCGTCACCGTCGAACTGCCAACCTTGTCTGCTGAAGGCTTCGCGATGGAAGCTGACGACGACGAAACGGCGAAACGAACTTCGGAGGCAGAGGGCCCGGTCGTCTAGGCTTGCTTGGGGGCGAGGTCCGGACGGCCTGACCAGCGCCACGCATGGTTCGTGGCGCTGACGCCCATCAGCATTCCGTGCAGCGCCGTCGGGTGGATGAACAGCCCGGCGTCAGGATAGTCTGTCGTCGGCGTGTAGCGCGCCTCACGCGCGTCCAAACGCTCCCGGAGCGGCCCCACGTCTTCCGTCTCGACGAAGCACATGTACAGGGACGACCCATGTTTCGCGTAGAAGCGGCCCATCGCCTTCGGCTCCGTTGTCTGCGTGACCTCGATACGGTCGAGCTTGGCCGGCGGATCGAAAAGGGTCAGCGTCCCGGTGTAGCCCCACATATGACTCGTCAGCGGATGGAACCTCGGCTGGTCCAGCCCGAAGATGCCGGCGTAGAACGTTGCCGCTTCTTCGTGGTCCGCGACTATGTTCGTGACTTCGTAAAGGTGGGTGATCAGTCCGACTTGGTCACGCTTCTCGGTGGGCTGGAGCACGGTGCGCATGCCGCGCGTCTGGTCGGGCTCGACGAACACCTGGTGGCCCTGAAAAGTGAACCTGACGCCCGCTGCCTCAAGCCCGTGAGCCAGGGCGGGGAGGTCGGAGGTAGCGAAACCGGCGGAGAAGATCCCTTCGCCCCACCGGTTAAGGTGGTCGGCGACGGGGCCTTCGCCCGCCGGTTCCAAGAGTTCGAACTCGCTATCGCCGGCCTGGACGACCGTCCGTTTGCAGTTGTACGGGGAGTCCAGTCCGTCTTCGGAAACTGTCTTTGCGCCCAGCAGGTCCGCGAAGGTCGCAGCGGCCACGGTGCGGTCAAGCACCGCAAGTTGCACACGGTCTACACGGTCCAGCATCAGGACGCCCGAGACAGTCGGGTGGTTAGCTCTTGCCGATGCGCGTGATCTTTGTCCCGCAGACCGGGCAGATGCCCTGCGTTGCGGGGCGACCGTTCTTCAGCGTCACCTTCGTGGCGTCGCTCATTTCGCGCTTTGTGCGGCACTTCAGGCAGTAGCCCTCCATGTATTTCCTCCTTCCCCGTGTTAGACGGGTTCAGCGCTGTCCATTGCCGACTAGGATAGTCCGCCCATAATCTAAGTCAAGAGCGATTTGCGGTGTTTTTCCACATTGTGGCGGCGATTCCGCACTGTCAGATAGGCCGCATACCTAAGAGAATGCGATTTCATGAGGTACTCAGGGAAGGATGAGGCGCTATTCGACGTGCCACGCGATACAGATTGCCCTCAACTGCCTAGTACTGGTTCAGGGCGTCGATTAGACGCCGCAGACGCCCAAAACTCGTTTGGTTGAAATTTACTACCAATCGTTTCAAATTCGGCTCGTCACCGTCGGCTATCTCGCGCGGCGACGGTTCCGCGGGCGCGATTCCGTCGGCACCAACGATGTCCGCAAACGCCTGATTGAGCTCCTCAAGCGCCTTTTCTGGCGGCGTACGAAGCAACCGCAGGATGAGCTTGCCGCCGATGTAGCGCTGCGACTGGTAGTTGCGATAGAAGCCGGTCAACTCTTCGACGGCGTCCTCGATCGTCTCGACACACTTCACGAGGTTCAGGTCCTCGCGGTCGATCAGGCCGCGGCCGAGAAGCTGGTGCTCGACGAAGTGCAACCACTCCGACCAGTACGTGCTGCCGGGCTCTTCCAGCAGCACGATCGGATGTAGGTCGCTCTTGCCGGTCTGCATCAGCGTCAGCAGTTCGAACGCTTCGTCCAGCGTACCAAACCCGCCCGGCAGCAGCGCAAACCCGTCCGACTCCTTAATGAAGGCGACCTTGCG
>JANLRX010000348.1:0-12733 GCA_031362025.1 Chloroflexota bacterium | reverse complement strand
ACCGGCAGCGGCGGCCCCGGCTACACCGTCCCGGCGGAGTTCACGACGGCGGTGCAGTATGACCGAGGAACTGTTGGCATGGCGCGCTCGCAGAGCCCGGACAGCGGTGGGAGCCAGTGGTTCGTCACGTATGCGCGTGCTGCCAACCTCGACGGGTCGTACACGATCTTCGGCGAGGTGGATGATGCGGGGATGGCAGTCGTGGATTGCATCACCGCGCGTGACCCGTCTGTGAACCCGAGCGCTCCGGCCGGCGACGCGATCATCTCGATCGACATCAACGAGAGCTAGCGCCGGTTACGGCAGGGGCTCAAGCGGCACGTTAACGATGTCGCTGCGGACACGAAGGCCGCTAACCTGCCGCTCTGCGTGGTACGAAGAACGCACCAGTGGCCCCGCTTCCACATGCTTGAACCCGAGGGCGAGCGCTTCGTCGCGCAGTTCGGTGAACTCGTCGGGGTGGTAGTAGCGGACGAGCCGGAGGTGCTTCGTGCTCGGGCGGAGGTACTGGCCGAGGGTCAGGACCTCTACGCCGTTGGCCAGTAGGTCTTCGAAGACCAGCAGTAGCTCGTGCTTCGTCTCTCCGAGGCCGACCATGAGGCCGGACTTGGTGATGGTGCCGGGGTCCAGTTCGCGGGCGCGGCGGAGGAGTTCGAGGGTGCGTTCGTAGCGGCCTTTGGGGCGCACGCGGCGGTAGAGGCGTGGCACAGTCTCCGTGTTGTGGTTGAGGATCTCGGGGCGGGCCGTCATCACGGTGGCGAGGGCGTCCCAGTTTCCGACGAAGTCCGGGATGAGGACCTCGATGCTGGTCTCGGGGGAGAGGCGGCGGATCCAGCGGATGGTGGCGGCGAAGATGGCGGCGCCCCCGTCGGGCTGGTCGTCGCGATTGACGGAGGTGACGACGGCGTGGGCGAGGCCCATCTCTCGGACGGCGTTGGCGACGCGCATCGGCTCCAGGGGGTCGGGGGCGGTCTCGGGGCGACCGGTCTTGACGGCGCAGAAGCCGCAGGCGCGGGTGCAGGTGTCCCCGAGGATCATGAACGTCGCGGTGCCGGCCTCCCAGCACTCGCCGATGTTGGGGCAGTGGGCCTCTTCGCAGACGGAGTGGAGGCGGCCCTCGCGCATGGTCTTCTTGAGGCGGATGTAGTTCTCGCCGCCGGGGAAGCGCACCTTGAGCCACGGGGGCTTCCGCCCGGAGGTCACCCAGTCGGTGGCGGTGGCGTCTGTGGTCACGTGTCTATTGTACCGTCCGAACGGGCGCCGGGCGGGGTTGATTGATGATGTGGGGTGACTTGATTGCTGTTTTCGGTTTTTTCGTTTTCAGGCTTGAGGATGGTTGGGGTTGAACGGGGAATGCGGCGGGGGACTTGGTTGAGTTCAAGATGATTGAGCCGCGGATTGGGTGCTGAGGGCTGGAAGGGGCGAGTGCGGGAGCAGAGGCGATTGGAGGTGGGCATGGGGGGGGAGGGTAGCAGGTGGGTGGGCGGAGGTGTAAGGGGGAAATGGCACGGGTCACGTGAGTCTCAGATAAGGCTCCAAGCGCGTTACAATTCAACAAATGCCGAAGCTCATTGGCCGAGCATTCCTGAAGGCCACAGGGGGTTGACCGGTTCTTCCAGACGGCGCAGTATAGACGAAACCAATGCGAAACGTTTTGCTTATAGGTGACGTCGAGACTCTGACCCCGTTCGCGCGGGCGTTGGAGGATGACGGGTTCTTCCCGGCGGTGCAGCCGCCTGGAGGCGACACGGAGGGCGGCGAGCCCGCCGATATCGTGATCATCGATCTCGTTGCGGCGGGGGAAGATGCGATCTCGAAGGCGCACATCGATGCTGCGCTGGCCGGTGAAGGGTTGCCGGTGATCGTGCTGGCGAATCCGGAGCAGATTGACGCGTTCGATCCGATCCGGGACGCCGATGACTTCGCGCGCCGCAATGGGCCGCCCGACGAGCTGGTTGCGCGGGTGCGGCGAGCGCTCTGGAAGAAGCACCGCGTGGACTCGCGGAATGTGCTGAAGGTGGGCGACCTGGTGATGGACGTGGCGAATTACACGGTGATGGTGGCCGGGCGGACGGTGGAGCTTACGTACAAGGAGTACGAGCTGCTGCGCTTTCTGGCGACGAACCGGGACCGGGTTTACACTCGCGAGACGTTGCTGAACAAGGTCTGGGGTTACGACTTCTATGGCGGCGCGCGCACGGTGGATGTCCACGTGCGGCGGTTGCGCTCGAAGATCGAGGACCGGCACCACACGTTTATTGAGACGGTGCGCAACGTGGGCTATCGGTTCCGCGCCACGGCCTAGACTGCCGTTGCCCGGGTCGGCATGATCGAGGGTTGGCGTAGTTCCGGTGACGGAATGCTGTACGGACCACCCGCCCGTCCCGGATGTTAGTTAGATGACCGGGGACACCCCCGGAGCCCCCGGAGCCCCCGGCCGAAAGGGCTGCGCCCTCTCTGCACTCTCCGCCTCACTGCGGGATGTCGTGGCCGTTGATTGCAATGAGGATTTGCGGTTGCAAGCGCGATTGGGCGCACCGGGCGGTGGCGACGGTGGGTGCGGGTTAGCGAGGGTCATCCAGCAACGCGGCGTTGTAGGGCGAAGCACACTTGCTTTTCGGATGTCGCCTGTTGTCGTTGCGATAGTTGGTGGAAGAGCGGCGCTCGAGGGCGAGTGTGCTTCGCCGCTACGGGTCTACGGGCTGTTGGGCACGATCAAGGTTTCTTGGGTGGCATTGGGATGAAGGGGCTGGTGCGGCGGACGTAGTCTTCGTAGGCGGGGCGGCGTTTGGCCATTGAGCGCTCGAGGAGGGCGACGCCGGAGACGCGCAGAAGCATGAACGTCATGATGGCGGGGGCGAAGATGGTGGCGGGGCCCCAGTCGGTGCCGGCGGCGATGAGGAAGTAGCCCCACCAGAGGGTGGCGTCACCGAAGTAGTTGGGGTGACGGGTGTAACGCCAGAGACCTCTGTCCATGACTTGGCCCTGGTTGGCGGGGTCGGCCTTGAAGCGCACGAGCTGGTAGTCGCCAACCGCCTCGAAGAAGAATCCGATGGCCCAAAGCGCGACGCCGAGGAAGTCGGTGATGACGAAGTGGTCGGGCGAGTCGCTGTGGACGGCGGCGAGCAGCGGCGTGGAGATGATCCATAACAAGATGCCCTGGAGGAAGAAGACCCGGAACAGCGACTTCCACCAGAATGTGTCTGGCGATTGTTCGCGCCACTTCTTGTAGCGGAAGTCTTCGCCGTGGCCGGCGTTGCGGGTGAGGATGTGCCCGCCGAGCCGGAGCGCCCACACGGTGACGAGCGCCAGGACGAGGATCTGTCGTCCGTTCCAGCCCTCATCGGAAAGCAACACGTAGACCAGCGCGAGTACGGCGAACCCGGGCCCCCAGAAGATGTCGATGATGCTGGCGTTGCGGAGGACGAGGCTGAGGAGCCAGACGGACGTGACGTAGGCAGCAGCCACTCCGAGCCCGACGAGCCCGACCTCAACTAGCGACATCGCTACGCGCTCACGGGCGTTGCGGCAAGCTCCGACCGGAGGGTGCATTCGAGGGCGGCGAGGCGTTCTCGCAGGGCAGCGGCGAGGGCGGTCCAGAGGCGCGGGCCGTCCACCTCGGTGCCGGCACGATCGGCGATGTCGGCAATCGTCTCTTCGTTGAAGTCCGACACCTCGCCGACGAGCAACCGCACGGTGTGACCGCGGCGGGGACGTACGGCGCCAACGGGGAGCACGTGTTGCATGCCGGTGTGGTAGAACGGCAATACCAGAGGTTTCGACTGCGCGACGAGCCAACCTACGCCCGGCTTCAGCGTTGCGCCAAGGCGGGCTTCGGGGTCGCGGGTGCGGCCACCCTCGCCGAAGACGTGCACCCACTCGCCGGCCAGAAGGCGGTCGCGGAGGAAGTGCATCCCTGGCTGGTCGAGGCCTTGGCCGCGGACGATCGGTACGGACTTGCCGGCGGTGAAGAGCCACGCCTTTGGCACGGATCCGTAGAAGTTGAGGGCGTCCGCGCTGACCCAGCGGTAGTTCTTGTATGGGCCTTTGACGAGGTTGGCGACGAGGAGCGGATCGTCGAACAGGGAGACGTGGTTGCTCACGGTGAGGAGCCCGCGGCCTTCGCGCTGGAGGAGGGCTGCGTCGAGACGTTCGCGGCCGTGGACTTCGAACTTGTTCATGCGGGTCATGACGAAGCGCGAAGTGGCGACAACGATCCTTGCGATGGCGGGATGATACCAGCGCTGACCGGGTCGCCAGCGGGCGACGGCGGCCTGCTCACGGCGGTCGGTGTCCGACATGCGGGCATTGTACTCCCGGCAAGGAGCGGCGTAACGCCCCATTCACTTCCGCGTAACATCGCCGAAACAAATATTACGGGGCCGCCATGCTACCTTCTGGCCAACAAATTCTGACAGGGGGAATGGTAATGGACGAGATTTCGGCCGGAACAGCGCTATCAGCCGCGAACACCGCCTGGGTGCTCAGTGCAGCGGCGCTGGTCCTCTTTATGACGCCGGGGCTTGCGTTCTTCTACGCGGGCTTCGTGCGCAGCAAAAACGTGTTGGGCACGATCATGCACAGCTTCATCGTGATGGGGATTGTGGGAGTGCTCTGGGTGGTTGTCGGGTACAGCCTGGCGTTCGGCCCTGACCAGGGCGGGCTCATAGGCAACTTCGATTACCTCGGTCTGAAGGATGTGCCAAGCACACTACCGGATGACGGAACGGTATCTCCAGCAGCGTTCATGATCTTCCAGTGCATGTTCGCGATCATCACGCCGGCGCTGATCACCGGGGCGTTTGCGGAACGGGCTAAGTTCAGCACGTTCCTTATCTTTATGGCTGCGTGGTCACTGATTGTGTACGCGCCGGTAGCGCACTGGGTTTTCGCGACCGACGGCTGGCTCTCGCCCTTCGACACTGAAGGGTTCGCCTCGAACGGCATCAACGCTCTGGACTTCGCAGGCGGTACGGCGATCCACGTGAACGCCGGTGCAGCGGCACTGGCGGCCGCGATCGCGTTCGGCAAGCGTAAGGGTTACGGCATCGAGCCGATGGAGCCGCACAACGTGACGTACGTGCTGTTGGGCGCCGGTATCCTCTGGTTCGGCTGGTTCGGCTTCAACGCCGGAAGCGCACTGGGCGCGAACGCCTCGGCCGTCAACGCGTTCATCGTAACGAACACGGCAGCGGCAGCGGCAGCGCTCACCTGGATGTTTGCTAGCTGGGCGCTCACCGGCAAGGCGAGCGCGATCGGCGCCGCAGCAGGTGCGGTGGCCGGCCTGGTCGCAATCACTCCGGCCTCTGGATTCGTACAGCCGATGGAATCGATCGTTATCGGTGGCGTCGCTGGTGTGCTCTGCTACCTGGCGATCCGGGTCCGCGCCAAGAGCGGCCTTGATGACTCGCTGGACGTTGTCGGTGTGCACGGAGTCGGCGGTCTCTGGGGTGGAATCGGAACGGGCATCTTTGCCGTCGCGGCAGTCGGTGGTGTGGATGGCGTGATAGAGGGTGAGCCCTCCCAGATGGTGGATCAACTGGTCGCTATCGGCGCTGTGGGCCTGTACTCCTTCGTCGTAACGTTCGGCATCCTGAAGCTCCTTGACCTGACTCTCGGCATCCGCATGACGGAGGACGATGAAGAGCTTGGTATGGATGTCACGCAGCACGGCGAGCGCGGTTACGTGTTCGACGAGGCGGTGGGTGTGCCGGTTATGATGGCAGCCCCGCCTTCCGCGGGACCCGCACCGAGCGCCATGCCAAGACCGGAAACAGCTTAGGCCCGGATCGATACGAGATAACGAGGAGTAGAGATGAACAAACTTGAGGCGATCATCCGGCCTGAGAAGCTGGACGACGTGAAGAACGCGCTCACGGAGGCGGGCTTCACCGGGATGAACATCGTGCACGTGACCGGGCGCGGGGTCCAGCGGGGCATCGTGCACCAGGGCCGCGGCGGCGAGACCTACACCGTGGACATGCTGCCCAAGGTGAAGGTTGAGGTTGTGGTCTCCGACGACGGCACGGAGAAGGCGATCAAGACGATCTGCGACGCCGCCCGCACGGGGAACATCGGCGACGGCAAGATCTTCGTGATCCCGGTGACCGATTCGATCCGGGTCCGCACTGGAGAACGCGGCGACGCAGCCGTTTAACCGGAGCAAGTAGCGAGGGAGCAAGGCGGCGGGCTTAACACGCCCGTAACCTTGCTCCTTCGTTTGTCCGGGAGGCGCTCCCTATATACTTTGGGGGCCCCACAACGCCAAGGAGGACGAGGGTGACAGAACACGAAGCCCAACAGGTCAGCAAGATGATCACGGATAACAACATCCAGATCATCGATCTCAAGTTCAACGATTTGCCGGGGCTCTGGCAGCACTTCTCGATTACGCCGCGCCAGCTCACCGACCTCGAGGACATCGAGACGTCGATCTGGGTGGACGGGATCGGCTTCGACGGGTCCAGCATCCGCGGGTTCCAGAAGATCCAGGAGTCGGACATGATCCTGATCCCGGATCCCAGCACGGCGCGCATCGACAACATGTGCCAGGTGCCGACACTCTCGGTGATCTGCGACATCAAGGACCCACTCACCAAGCAGCCGTACAGCCGCGACCCGCGCTACATCGCCCGGAAGGCGGAGCAGTACCTCGCTTCGACCGGCATCGCGGACACGGCGTACTTCGGCCCGGAGCTGGAGTTCTTCGTATTCGACGACATCCGCTTCGGCCAGAACGCGCAGTCCGGCTTCTACTACGTCGACAGCGTCGAAGGTGAGTGGAACACCGGTCGCGACGAACGCCCGAACCTCGGATACAAGCCGCGCTTCAAGGAGGGGTACTTCCCGGTGCCGCCCCACGACTCTCTGCAGGACATCCGCAGCGAGATGATCATGGAGATGGAGAAGGTCGGGCTGACGATCGAGGTGCACCACCACGAGGTCGCGACGGCCGGCCAGTGCGAGATCGACCAGAGGTTCGACACCCTGATTAAGACTGCGGACAACGTGCTCTGGTTCAAGTACATCGTCAAGAACATCGCCCGGAAACACGGCAAGGTGGCGACGTTCATGCCGAAGCCGCTCTTCGGCGATAACGGCTCGGGGATGCACACGCACCAGTCGCTCTGGAACGGCAAGAACCCGCTGTTCTACGACAAGGATGGGTACGCCGGTACGAGCGAGATGTGCCGCTGGTACATCGGCGGGCTGTTGAAGCACGGCCGCTCCCTGATGGCGTTCTGCGCGCCAACGACGAACTCGTACAAGCGGCTGGTGCCGGGCTACGAGGCGCCGGTGAACCTGGTGTATTCCGCGCGCAACCGCTCCGCCGCGGCGCGCATCCCGATGTACTCCGAGCAACCGCACGCCAAGCGCATCGAGTTCCGCCCGCCGGACCCGGCGGCGAACCCGTACCTGGCGTTCTCGGCGATGCTGATGGCCGGCCTCGACGGGATCCAGAACAAGATCGACCCCGGCCAGCCGCTGGACCGCAACACCTACGAGCTGACCCCGGCAGAAGCAGCCAAGATGCCGACGGTACCCGCCTCTCTGGAAGAGGCTCTGGAAGCACTGGAGGAGGACCACGACTACCTCCTGAAGGGGGGAGTCTTCACCCAGGACGTGATCGACGTTTGGACGGAGTTCAAGCGGGAGGGCGAGATCGACCCGGTGAGATTGCGCCCGCACCCGTGGGAGTTTCACCTGTACTTTGATGTGTAGAGGATGACTATGGACGAACGGCAAGAATCACGCGATTACGTGCTCCAGCAAGCGCGGGATCACGACGTTAAGTTCATCCGGCTGTGGTTCACGGATATTCTCGGCTCGCTGAAGAGCGTGGCGATTACCGTGGAAGAGCTGGAGGAAGCGCTGGAAGAGGGCGTCGGGTTTGACGGCTCCTCGATCGAGGGGTTCGCCCGCATCGACGAATCGGACATGATCGCGATGCCTGACCCGACGACGTTCGCGCTGCTGCCCTGGCGGCCGCAGGAGAAGCGGGTGGCCCGGATGTTCTGCGACATCCTCGACACGGACGGTAACCCGTTTGAAGGCGACCCGCGCTGGGTGCTGCGCCGCAACCTGAAGCGTGCGAGCGACCTCGGGTTCACGTTCTATGTTGGGCCGGAGCTGGAGTTCTTTTACTTCGCCAGTTCGGACGCGCCGACGACGCTCGACCTGGGCGGTTACTTCGACCTGACGCCGCTGGACGCGGGAACTGACCTGCGCCGCGAGACGGTGCTGACGCTGGAAGAGCTGGGTATCCCGGTCGAGACATCGCACCACGAGGTGGCGCCCTCGCAGCACGAGATCAGCCTTCGCTACACAGACGCGCTGACGATGGCCGACAACACGATGACGTACCGGCTCTCCGTGAAGGAGATCGCGCTGAAGAACGGCGTGTACGCGACGTTCATGCCGAAACCGATCTCGGACCAGAACGGCTCCGGGATGCACGTCCACCAGTCGCTGTTCAAGGGCGAGCGCAACGCCTTCTTCGACGAGACGGACGAGTACCACCTGTCCGCCGTTGGACGCAGCTATATCGCAGGTCTGCTGAACCACGCCAAGGAGATCACGCTTGTCACGAACCAGTGGGTGAACTCGTACAAGCGGCTGGTGCCCGGCTTCGAGGCGCCTGTGTACCTCTCGTGGGCGCGCCGCAATCGCTCGGACCTGATCCGCATCCCGCAGTACAAGCGAGGCAAGGAGAACGCCACGCGGATCGAGTACCGGGCGGCGGACCCCGCGTGCAACCCTTACCTGACGTTCGCGGCGATGCTGGCGGCCGGGCTGGAGGGGATCGAGAAGGAGATGGCCGCGCCACCGCCGGTGGAGGAGAACGTCTTCGAGATGAGCGACGAGGAGAAAAAGCAGCGAAACATCGATCACCTGCCCGGCAGTCTCTCAGAGGCGATCGAGGTGGCGGAGTCGAGCGAAATGCTGCGCGCCTGCCTGGGCGACCACCTGTTCGA
The DNA here is from genome assembly GCA_031362025.1 of Chloroflexota bacterium. GTDB lineage: Bacteria > Chloroflexota > Dehalococcoidia > SM23-28-2 > RBG-16-64-32 > DATKKM01. The sequence goes on along the minus strand of JANLRX010000348.1, from coordinate 3,758 downwards.
GAGCCTGCTGCTCAACAAGAAGATCGAGTGGATGAACTTCCGGAAGCACGTCACGGACTGGGAGACGAGCCGCTACTTGCCGATCTTGTAGCGAGCGCTACTTGGGGGTGCCGGTGCGGGCCTTGAGGTAGTACGTCATGCCCTGCAGTGAGAGCACAGGGTCGACGCGCTTGATCTGGACGCCCCGGGGGACGTGCGCCGCTATCGGGGCGTAGTTGAGGATTGCACCGACGCCGCATTTGACGAGGCGGTCGATGGCGTCCTGTGCGGTCTCGGCCGGCACGGCCACGATGCCGATGTCGACGCCGTTCTCGGCGAGCACCTTCTCAAGGTCGGCCGTGTTGCGGATGGTGAGGCCTTCGACTTCCTTGCCGATCATGCTGGGGTCCGTGTCAAAGGCCTCGACGATGCGGAATCCCTGCGGCCCGAAGCCTTCGTAGCCAAGGATCGCGCGCCCGAGCCTGCCCGTGCCGACGAGGGCCATCCGCCACTGCCGGTTGAGGCCGAGGATGCGGCGTAGCTCCTCGAGGAGCTTGTGGACGTTGTAGCCGCGGCCTTGCTTACCGAAGCGCCCGAAATAGCTGAGGTCCTTGCGTATCTGGGCAGGAGTCACGCTCAATTGGTGGCCCAGCTCCTGCGAACTGACGACTTCGCGGCCACCTGCTTCGAGGGTGGCGAGCGCCCGCGCATACAGCGGTAAGCGGTCGATGACTACTGGCGGTATTTCCATCATTGCATCACTAGTTGTTAATTCTATCGGTTGGGTGCTTCGCGAATGAAAGTTTCAATTCTTATATCACCCGAATATTGCTGGCGCAATCGAGCTTGTGCTTTGAAGTACAAACGCACGGGTGCAGTTTTGGTAACGTGCTCCCGCACTTGGCGTCTTACTTCGCAGAGAGACCCAGAGCGGGGCTCCATATAGCTGCGAGGTTGCCATGGAACGCGAAACCGAATCCCTTAACGAAATCAGGCAAGCGACAGACCCGGACGCCCGGTTGCCGCGACAGTTCCCGCCGACGCAGGCGTCGGGTGCGGTGCCGTCGTTCTTTAGCCGCGAAGCAGGTACATCGGAGCCTGAATCGCCGGAAAGCGCGCCGCCGCAGGACGAACCGCCGACCGACTCCATGTCCGCCTTCATCACGAAGACGATGGCCGTCGCGGGCGAAGAGGATGACGGTGTTCCGGACGACAACCTGATGCCGCGCGCGCCGCGCAACTTCTCGGAGGTTGGCCTCTCGAAGGCGTTCCTCACGGACCTCACACTGAAGATCATTCACTACTCCGGGACGCCGTCGATGGCACAGCTTGTACGCAGACTGGGGCTGGCTAACGAGATCGTTGCCCAACTCCTGACGACGCTGTCAGAAGAGCGATGGGTGGAGATCCTCAGCCAGTCCGACCTTTACACGGGAAACTACCGCTACAGGCTCTCCGAAAGGGGGCAGGTGCGGGTAGCCGAGGCTCTGGAGCGCAGCCGCTACGCCGGCCCAGCGCCGGTGACTGCGGAGCAGTACAGCGACGTGATGAAGCGCTTGATCGAGCACAAGCAGGAAGGCAGCCGGGCCCGCATCAAGGCAATCCTGAACGACCTCGTGCTCGGCCACGACGTCTCGGATGCCCTGGCCCGCGCGCTGTTCTCGGGGAAGTCGATGCTGATCCATGGTCCGTCGGGCAACGGCAAGACGGTGCTGCTGGAGCGATTCTCGGAGGACATGGGCGGTTTCTCGCTGGTGCCGTACTCGATCTACGCTTATGGGCAGGTGATCCGGGTGTACGACCAGTCGATTCACCACACGCTTGAGGACAACGACGAGAATGGCGTGATCACTGACGATGGCAAGCGCGACAAGCGCTGGGTGGCGATCAAGCGCCCGGCGATCGTCCTGGGCGCCGAAATGGACCACGACTCGCTGGAACTGGCATACGACCCGAGCGCGAAGTTCTACCAGGCGCCCGCTCACATGAAGGCGCAGAACGGAGCGCTAATCATCGACGACTTTGGCCGGCAGCGTCTGGAGCCGCGCGACCTGCTGACCCGCTGGCTCATCCCGCTGGAGCGCGGTTGGGACAGCTTGACGCTCGTGACCGGCGAGAAGCTTTCGGTGCCGTTTAGCGTCCAGCTACTTTTTGCCACAAACCAGCGCACATCGGAGCTGGCGGACGACGCCCTGCTGCGCCGCATCCCGTACAAGATCCTCGTGCCGAACCCGGACAAAGACAGCTTTGCGGAGGTGATGCGCCGCGTCTGCCGTCAGCGCCAGATACGTGTGGCCGATGGCGCGCTGGACTACGCAGTTGACACGTTGTTCTCGGAGTCAGGCTTGCAGCCGCGTGGCTCGCACGCCCGCGACATCCTGGACATCCTGATCGAGAGCGCGTCGTTCGATGGCCGGGAGCCGATCCTAGACAAGGATTCGTTCGACCGCGTGTTTAAGCTGTTTCTGTCTGACGAGCTTACGCCCGAATACTAGGCGCTAGGACAATGGCGCTGCGAAGCCTGCGGTAAGGTCCGCCAACTCGCGCGGCCGCTGGATCGGCACGTCGTGAACCGTGTCCGCCATCACGACGACCTCAAGGGTCGGCGCCAGGCTCCGGGCGCGCTCGATTCCTTCGCGACGTATCGTTTGCCAGGCGAGCCCACGCTCTTCGGTTGGCTCGAGTTCGCAGGAGATGGCGAGGGCTGGTCGCGTGAGTTTCGGTAGGAGATCTGAGGGGCGCATCTCGTAGATCGCACGGGCGATCTGCATGTGCAGCGGTATCGGTAGGCGACGGTACACTTTCTCGTCGCGGATCGCGAAGTTCGCGAGAACCATCTCACCCAACTCGTCTGACCAGTCGGCGGCCTGCTGCCACTGGCGTATCCCCTTCACGAACGATTCAACGGGGATGCCGTCGAGTTCCGGTGGCATGAGATCGCGTTCGGCCTCGGCCCACGTGCGGTGGCGCGACAGCTCGATCAGTCCGCCGTCAACCATGACGACGCCGCGCGTGTGCTCCGGGTGCTCGACGCCGAGCGCCAGGGCGACGCTTGCTCCCCAGGAGTGCCCGACGACAATCGGCCGGTCCAGCCCCCGCGCCTCGATGAACGCGACGACATCCGGCACCGTCTCATCGAACCCGTAGCCGGACTCCGGCACGTCGCTGGGGCCGTGGCCCCGTTGGTCGAGGGCGATCACGCGGAAGCGATCGGTGAGCAGCGGCGCTGTCCAGTCCCAGATGCGGGTGTTGGACGACAGGCCGTGCAGGAGGAGAATCGGTGGGCCGCTTCCGCCCCAGTCGCGGTAGTGCAGGCGCAGCCCGCGGCCCGGGAGATCGACGAATTGGCCATCGACTGTAGGCACGTTAGTCCTTCTTCAACTCCTGGACGATGAACGCGAGGCGCTCGTGGTCCTCCGGGGTGCGCACCCCGAACCCAAAGTCGAGCGTGGTGACGACGCCCTGGTAGCGCTCTTTGATCTTGGGCACCAGCTCGTCGTAGGTGCCGATGATGGCGAACTGCTCCAGCATCTCGTCAGTGATGACGACGGCCATCTCCGGCCATTTGCCCTCCATCGAGAGGCGGAAGAGGTCCTCGCCCGTTTCTTGCCAGCCGTGTACTTCGAGCACCGGGTGGTAGGCACGCGTGGAGGCGTAGAAGGAGAGTTGCTGGCGGACCGGCATCTTGGCGCGCTCCACCTCTTCTTCGTTCTTGCCGGTGATGATGAACGCCCCGCCGACGATGTCGACTTCCTTCGGATCGCGGCCGGCCTTCTTTG
>JANLRX010000297.1:0-2782 GCA_031362025.1 Chloroflexota bacterium | reverse complement strand
GGCGCATTCTATCTGCGCCGAAGCATTTAGCGCGGCTGCGACGGAGACGTTAACCTCGGCCGCACCCAAACGCAGGCGGCATGTACGGAAGGTCCGCCTGCCGCCGGACTCGCTAGTTGCCAAGGCCTTCGCGGAGACTTCCTACGCTGACGCCTTTGCGATCGATCTTCCCGAAGGCGCTACGCACGACGTAGACGAGTTGACCTGGCTCATCGCGACATCGTCGCCGCGCTGGGTCGAAGGCCTGATGTGGCTCCGGGACCGCCTGGTGTCGGTGATTGGCCTCCGCACGTCCCGCGAGCGCGTATCGAGCCGTCCGCCCGATGAGGGTCTGCAACCTGGTGACAAGGCCGGTATCTTCGCGGTTCTGGCGAGGACTGACGACGAGGTGCTGATGGGCGCCGACGACCGGCACCTTAACTTCCGGGCCTCAGTCCTGGTGAAACGCGGCCCCGCGAGGTCTTCGGTGGTCCTGTCGACGGTCGTCCACTACAACAACCTGCAGGGGCGCGCCTACTTCTTCGTGGTCCGGCCGTTCCACAAGGTTATCGTGACGTCGATTCTCCGCGAGGTTGCTTGCCGACTTCGGAGCAAGCGCTAGGGTCTGAAATGCAGCGCGGGGACCGTTTCCGATCCCCGCGTCAAGCCGCTTTGCCGCACCCCTTCAGGGATTACCCCCCTGGCCAAGTTACACACTAAGGGTGAATTACAGTTCCGGCAATACATTACGGCTACCGGAATACTTCCTGTTTACCGGCCTGTCGAAGGCTGCGTGACGTTTTCCTGGGAGATATACACAACCCCCTTCCCAACTTATCCACAAGTTCGGTAGAATCGCGCCATTCGGCATGAGAGGGGGGAGTGGGCATCGTGCTCCGAATGATCCTGAGCGCTTGTTTAGCTGCTGCCACAGTGGCTGTGCTTCTGTTGCTCGCCGGAGGCGACGCGACAGGAACCCAACTTCTACTGAACCCCGGCTTTGAAGAGGGTACCGACGGCTGGATTGTTCCGGACGAGACGGTTCTCACGATCTCGGACGAGGCGCTGAGTGGCGACGCGGCAGGCGAGATGTCCGGACCGTCTGACGGGTCGCGGATCCTGCAGTACGCGGCGATACAGCCGGGCGCCCAGTACCGGTACTCCGGGTGGGTGTTCGCCGACGATCCGCTGATGATCTACGCGTGGCTCCAGATCGCCTGGTACGACGGCGGGACGTTCCTTGGGACCGTGGACTCATCCTTCCTGGTCGGGCCGCACCCGGCGTATGCGTTCCTGGAGTTAGAAGCGATCGCGCCGCCAAACGCTAACAGCGCGCAGGTGCTGGTGCGGGCGAAGTCTGGCGCTGCGTTCTCGATGCTTCTGGATGACCTGGCGTTTGAGCTGGAGGAGGCGCCGGTGACCACCGCGCCAGTGGCGAGCACCGCTTCGGCGACCACTCCTGCCGTGACGGCGACCACGCCAGCTACGCCGGCCACTCCCACACGTAGCCCAGAGCCAACAGCAAGCCGGACGCCGACGCCGTCGCCGGTGCGGCCAAGCGCTACGCCGTCCGAACCGAAGGTGTTCTCATCGTTGGTGAATGGTGGGTTCGAGGAGGTGCGTGAGGATGGGACGTCGTACGGGTGGCGCAAGATCGGCGGGGCGATCGCTGTCGTGGGTTCGCCGGTTGCGGCTGGGTCTCGAGCGTTGGAGGTGAAGTCGGACGGGACGTCGTCGACGAAGTGGGCGTACCAGACCGTGTCGATTAGCGGCGGACGGTACTACGTGGCGAGCGCTATGGCCTGGAACGACGATGCGGATGCCGAGGCCGTATTCCTGCGGGTGTCGTGGTATGCGAGCGAGGACGGCAGCGGCGAGGCGATTGGGAACGAGGACTCGATCGATGCGTTGGGGCCGGGGAGTGGCAACTGGCGTTCGCTGGCCACGGAGCCGATCGAAGCGCCCGTGGTGGCACGATCGGCGCGGGTTCGGCTGATGCTACGTCCGGCAGGGGAGGCGGAGGCGATCGTGTACTTCGATTCGGTGAGACTGACAGAGGTACCCGCTCCAACTGACGCGCCGATTACGGCGACGCCCGCGCTTCCGACTGCGACACGCACGCCCACGGCGACCGCACCAGCGACGGCCACACCCGACGCAACGCAGACCGTGACGGCGACGCCGATAGTGACGGCCAGCCCGACACCTCCCGCTTCGCCGACAGCCTCACCGAGCCCGATACCTACCGTTTTGGAGCCGCGGGTGTTCTCGGAGCTGGTGAACGGTGGGTTCGAGGTGAGCCGGGAGGACGGGACGCCGTATGGGTGGTGGAAGGTTGGCGGTGAGATGGCGGTGAGCGACTCGGCGGCGTTGGCTGGGGAGCTGGGGTTGGAGGTCGTGTCGCGGACGGACGTGACGAAGTGGGTGTACCAGACCGTGAGTGTGGAGCCGGGGGCGTGGTACGAGGCGGCGGCGTGGGCGATGAACGAGCCGGGCGTGGAAGCTGCTCTGGTGCGGGTGTCCTGGTATGCATCGGAGACGGGCGAGGGGTCGGCGCTGGCGAGCGAGGACTCAGGGGAGTTGCAGTCGGCGGATGGGGTGTTCCACTTCCTTTCGACGGAGGCGATCCGGGCGCCGGAGGGTGCGCGTGCCGCGAAGGTCCGGCTGTTGGTGCGGCCGGCGTCGTCGGAGGCGGCGATGTCGAGCTTCGATAGCGTGTCGTTTAGCCGGGTTGAGGAGCCAGAGTTGGAAGCGGAGGCTAGCACTCGGACGCCTGCGCCGACTCGAGTGGCTTCGTCCGGCG
>JANLRX010000163.1:0-2201 GCA_031362025.1 Chloroflexota bacterium | reverse complement strand
GCTGCAGCTGTTGGCCCGATGCAGTCGCTCGCCATCTGGACGGGCGCATCGAGTAGTTCGCTCAAGCGTTGGGCGATGGGCGCCAGGCTCAGGGACGGATCGCGCCCGTCGGGTCGCCCGAGGTGGGAAGCCAGGATGATCTTCGCCCCCTGTTTGCGAAGGTACTGGAGGGTGGGTAGGGTCGCGCGGATGCGGGCGTCGTCCAGGATGGCGCCGGTCGTCTTGTCGCTGCGGATGCCGCCCGTCGTCTTGTCGCGCGGGACGTTGTAATCGACTCGCACGAGCACCCGCTTGCCGGCGACATCGATGTCGCGGACCGTCTTCTTCTTCATTTGTCTATGGCGCAGTCGTTGGCGTCGCGCTAATGGCCTCGGTTAGGGCTTCGGCGAGTGCGATGACGCCCTGCACGGAGTTGTAGTGGTTACGGTCGGCGCCGGTCGAGTCCACGCGCGCCATCGCTTCGATTTGGACGGCTGTGTCCCCGATCTGGAGGACGATTCGGTAGTAGAGCGGAGCCCTCGTCGCGGGGCAACTGCCCGAATCGCAAGGAAGGTCCGATGGCGTGAGCAGGCTGCCGAGGACGACGCCGGTGCCGCCGCGGACGTTCACTTCTTGCCGCTGCTCGGGGATATCGCCTCCAAAGGAGGGTACTTCGGGCGGGACGAAGACGGAGGTATCGGTGGCCAGGCGCACGAGCACGGAGTCCGGCAACGTCTCCCCCGTCTGTTCTGAGATCGGCGCGAAGTAGCCGTAGTGGATCTCGGCCGTCTGCGTTCCTTCATCCACGAAGAAGTTGTCGTTGTCCGGAAGGCGCAGGATGCCACCCTCCCCGATGAACTCCTCACCAAGCCAGTACGGGGTCAGGGAGAGGTCGCGCACCTTCTGCAGGTTCTCTTCGACGGTTAGCACCGCATTTTTGACGACGTCCTGCGAGAAGAAACCCTCGGGGACGTCCGCGGTTGGGAGAAGCTCGGCAGTGTACTTGATGCGGCGCTGCGCGGGTGTGGGCTGGGTGGCGGACTGCCCTTCTGCGACGATCTCCCGCTGCTCGAACGCAGTCGGCAGGAAGGTTTCGGGGTCGAACTCGGCGCGGCCCTCCAGGAAGTTGCCGGAGAACTGTCCGTCGCCGTCGAGCACGGGGGAGCGAGCTTGGACGGCGATCACTTCCTGGCCGTCAGCGGTGGTCGCACCGATTACGGTCAGCTCCACGCCGTATGCCAGCGCTGTCAGCGGCTCCCACCAGGGCGCCATCGGGGTGTTGATCCGCGGCGTTCCCCCGCCGGGCGAGAGGTCCTCCGTCGTCACGACGTTGTTGAAGGGGTCGTAGCCGTAGCGAATCCAGCCGTCGCCGACGCTGGTCAGGCCGCCGCGGTTAGGCGACTCCTGGCGGCGGAACAGCTCGTTCTCGGGGTCGAGCCAGACTTCGCTGCCGTCGTCACCAACGGCGTGGACGATCATGCCGGGCTGAATCACCGCCGCCTGCACGTTAGCGACGATCTCCTCGGCGGTGTATTCGGTACCGTCGTCATCACCGCCGCCACACGCGACGATGGTCACCAGCAGGGCGAGAACCGCAGCGCTTAGCAATCGGCCTGTCATTTGAGCGCCTTACCGAGCACGCGCTGCAGCTCTTCTCGGGTCACCGCGCCTTCGCGGAGGATGACGGGGCCGCCTTCCTGGGTCAGGTCGATGATGGTGGACTCGGTCCGATGGCGGACGGTCCCCCCGTCGATCACGAACGAGATCATCTCGCCCATCCCCATCGCCACTTCCGCGGCGGAGATTGGGGAGCGGGCGCCGGAGCGGTTGGCGCTGGTGCCGGTGATCGGCTCGCTGAGTCCCCAGATGATGGAGCGGACCACCGACTGGTCCGGTACACGCACGGCGACGGTGTTCTCCTTGGCCAGCGCGAGGCTGTGGTACGTGTCGAGTTTGCGCATAACGATGGTCAGTGGCCCCGGCCAGAACGCGCTCATCAGCGTGTTGGCTAGCGGTGTCACGTCGGCGACCCAGGACGCCATCATCGTGTCGGCCACCAGCAGAGGTACGGCCTTAGACGGGGGACGGCCTTTCGCGGCGAACATCTTGCGCACCGCGCCCTCGTTGCTGGCAGCCGCGCCGAGGCCGTACACGGTGTCGGTAGGGTAGGCGACGAGTCCACCTGCGGCCAACTCTTGCACCGCCAGATCGATTACGCGCGG
>JANLRX010000206.1:0-4387 GCA_031362025.1 Chloroflexota bacterium | reverse complement strand
TGCGGCTGAAGTACGCCAAGCTCCTGAGTAACCTCTCAAACGCGGTGCAGGCGATGTGCGGCGACGCGGCGGCGGGCGACATCGTGCGGCGGCTGCGCGACGAGGCGATCCAGGCGTACGAGGCGGCCGGCATCGAATACGCGCCGGGCGAAGAGTTCGCGAGCCGGATGACGGGCGTGAACGTGCGGGACGTGCCCGGCACCGGCGTGCGAGGGGGCGGCTCCACGTGGCAAAGCCTGACGCGCGGCAGCGGCCTGGAGACGGGCTACCTGAACGGCGAGATCGTGTTGCTGGGTGCGCTGCACGGCGTTCCGACGCCGTTTAACCGGATGGTCCAGCAGGTGGCCGCAGAAGCATCACGCCTGGGCAAGAAGCCGGGCGACTACACCGCCGACGAACTGATGGCGCGCGTCCCAGCGTAGGGCGCATCATGACGCGCCCCTACAGGACGGCGTCGGCCTCGATCTCGACGAGCATCACGGCATCGACGAGCGACTTGATCTCGATGCACGACGTGGCGGGGCGGATCTCGCCGAACGCTTCGCCGTGAGCCTTCGCCACTTCGTCGAACCGCGACATGTCCGTGACAAACGTCCGCGTCCGCACGACGTTGGCCAGCGTCGCGCCCGCCTGTTCCAGCGCCTTCTCGATGTTGCGGATCGCCTGTTTCGTCTGGGCGTACATGTCGCCCTCGCCGGTAACCTTGCCGTCGTCGCCCCAGGCCACGGTGCCGGAGACGAAGATGCGATCGCCCACAACAACGGCGCGCGAATAGCCGAAGACGGGTTCGTACGGGGAGCCGGAGGAGATATTGCGTCGGTTGGTCATGTTTCACCTCGAGTTCGGGATAGTGGCGGAATGTTATCGCACAGCGCACCGTAGGGGCGAGGCATGCCTCGCCCCTACGGTGCGTCACCCTCCAACCATTCCCATTCACGGCCCCACGCATCGTCAACGGTTCGGTCGGGATTGTCTCGATCCAGTGACCATTTCAGTGGGTTCAGTTGGATGTATTCGCGGATGCGGTTGAGTTCGTCGTCGTCGCGGATGACGCGTTCGTAATAGTTGCGTTGCCAGAGCGGAGCGCCCGGTGTTTGGTTGAGTTCGTTGACGCGTTTGGTGACGGCGGATTTGAACGAGCCAACGATTGCACCGAGAGACCCGCGGGGTGCGCCAGCGAGGCGTAGGGGCAAGGCATGCTGCGCCCCTACGCCTCGGTCACCAATGTCATCTCGCAGAATCCAGACAACGCCATGAACGTGGTTCGGCATGATGACGAATTCGTCGATCGCGACATGTGCGAAATGATCAGGCAACGCATCCCAACATTCCTGAATCACGCTGCGAATCGACTCGTCCTCAAACAACATTTGGCGCCCGTACGCGCAGATCGTCACGAAGTACGCACCCGCGGACGCGTAGTCATACGTGGGCAAGCGGATGGAGCGGCGGTGCCTGTCCACGTGGGTCAGTCGAACAGGATTTGTTGGGCGCGGGCGGGCATCTCGATGCCGAGGTGGGCGTAGGCGTGGCGGGTGACGACGCGGCCGCGGGACGTACGCTGCAGGAAGCCGATCTGCATGAGGTACGGTTCGTAGACGTCCATGATGGTGTCCGCGTCCTCGGAGATGGAGGCGGCGATCGTTTCGATGCCGACGGGGCCGCCGTCGTACTTGTCGATGATCGTGAGGAGCACCTTCTTGTCGACTTCGTCGAGTCCGAGCGGGTCGACATCCAGCCGTTCGAGCGCTTCCCCGGCGACGGCTGAGGTGATCCGGCCGTCGGCGCGGACCTGGGCGTAGTCCCGCACGCGGCGAACGAGGCGGTTGGCGACGCGAGGCGTGCCGCGTGCACGTCGGGCGATCTCGGTCGCGCCCTCGTCCTCGATCGGGATGTCCAGCAGTTTGGCGTTGCGCTTGACGATCGCGGTGATCGCGACTTGGTCGTAGAAGTCGAGGCGATAAACGGAACCGAAGCGGTCACGCAGCGGGGCGCTGAGCATGGCGTAGCGCGTCGTCGCGCCGACGAGTGTGAAGCGCGGCACCGACAAACGCACGGTGCGGGCGCCCGGACCGCGGCCGAGGACGATGTCCAGCGCGAAGTCTTCCATCGCAGGGTACAGCACCTCTTCGGCGGCACGCGGGAGGCGGTGGATCTCGTCGATGAAGAGGACGTCGTGCTCCTGCAGGCTCGTGAGGATGGCGGCAAGGTCACCGGCGCGCTCGATTGCGGGGCCGGAGGTGACGCGCACGGATACGCCCATCTCGGAGGCGAGGATGTGGGCGAGCGTGGTCTTGCCGAGGCCGGGCGGGCCGTACAGGAGGATGTGATCCAGCGGCTCGTCGCGCCCCTTGGCGGCCTGGATGGCGATGCTGAGGTTGTCCTTCAGCCGCTCCTGGCCGATGAACTCGGTGAGCTTTCGGGGCCGGAGCGCCGTATCGAGCGACTCTTCGTCGCCCTGCGGCTCGCCGGAGATGATGCGCTCCTCAGTTGCCGTGGGTGTCTCCCGTCCGAATACGCGTTCTGGTTGGGGACATTGTAGGGTCGGTTGCTCGGGCGGGTCGAGGGAGAAACGGCACTATAATGTTCATGAGAGAACGCAGATGGTACTTCAACAGAGCATCACAATCGACCGCGCGGCGATAGCCGAGTTTTGCCGCCGAAACAGCATTCGCAAGATCGCCCTGTTCGGCTCCGTGCTCCGTGACGACTTTCGGCCAGACAGCGATGTAGACGTGATGGTGGAATTTGAGCAGGGCAAGACACCCGGGTTTCACTTCTTCGGATTGCAGGACGAGCTTTCCGAGATGATCGGCCGCAACGTTGATCTCAACACCCGCGGATTCCTCGGCCCCAGGATCACGGCAAGGTCGAGCCAGTCGCCGAGGTGATCTATTCCGCCGACTGACCGGGAGCGTGTCGAGCACATGCTCGAAGCAAGTCGCAAAGCAGTGCAATTCGCAGCCGGAAGGTCACGCTCTGATCTCGAAGAGGATGAGGTTCTGGCGTTCGCATTGACGCGAGTAGTGGAGATCGTCTACGAGGCATCGCGTGAGACGTCCGAGGAAGTACAACAACTTGCCCCGAAAATTGAGTGGCGCAAGATGTCTGGCACACGCAACCGCGTTGTGCACGCTTACTTCGATGTCGATCTGGACGTTCTTTGGGCCATCGTCACGATCGACCTTCCACCCATGATCGAAGAACTTGAGCGGCTGCAAACGCTCCTGCCGCCTAACGACTGACCTGCGCCTAAGCCCGGCCGCCGATATACTGAAGCTCCACTCTCAACACGCAAAGGAAACGTATGGAACGCACACTCATCCTCGTCAAGCCCGATGGAGTCCAGCGCGGGCTCGCCGGCGAAATCCTGCACCGGCTCGAACGCCGCGGCCTGCGCATCATCGGCCTGAAGCTGATGAAGGTTAGCCCCGCGATCGCCAAGAAGCACTATGCGGAGCACGCCGGCAAGGGGTTCTACCAGGGCCTGATCGACTACATCACGGGCGGGCCGGTGGTGGCCGCGGTGCTGGAAGGCACGAACGCGATTGCCATTGTCCGCAAGACGATGGGCAAGACGAACCCGGCCGAGGCCGAACCCGGCACGATCCGCGCGGACCTGGCGATCGAACTCGGACGGAACCTGATCCACGGCTCGGACAGCGGCGCATCGGCGAAGAAAGAGATCGCGCTATTCTTCGGCCGCGGTGAGATCCTGCCGTACAAGCGCGACATCGACCACTGGATCTTCGAATAGCGGAGCGCTAGCCTACCCCACGAACTGCGGGACCTTCACCGGCCACTTGTCGTTCCAGGGGCGCGCCTTCTCGTAGGCGAGCGACATCTGGAAGACGAGGTCGTCGCGGTGGCGACCGGCGACGATCTGCAAGCCGACGGGCATGCCGCTGTCGCTGAACCCGGCGCGGACGCTGGAGGCGGGGTGCCCCGAGAGGTTGAACGGGTACGTGAACGCGACGACGTGAAGCGGGTTCTTCACGGGCTTGCCGTCGATCTTCGTGGGCCAGGCGCCGCGTGCGTCGATCGCCTCGATCGGCAGCGTGGGGGTGAGCAGAACGTCGTAGTTCTCGAAGAACTCCCAGAGCTGGCGCACGAGCTTGCCGCGTGCGCGTTGCGCCCGTCCAAACCGTTCGGGGGTGATCTTGCTTGCCAGCTCGGCACCCTTGAGGAACGCACGCCCGAATTCGCTGCGGTGCTCCGGCAGCTTGTTCACGATCTCGGCCCATGTCTCAGCGCCGGAGACCTGGCCCCAGATGGAGCCGGTGTCGTCGAAGATGTGGTCGATCTCATCCACCTGGTAGCCGAGTCCTTCGATCGCCTTCACGCCGGCCAGGCACTCGCGCAGGACGTCCGGCTCGACGTTGGCGTA
>JANLRX010000103.1:0-1656 GCA_031362025.1 Chloroflexota bacterium | reverse complement strand
GGGACGGGGAGGATGAAGATGACGAGGAAGACGCCGACGGAGGCGCGCGGGTAGAGGACGAGGTAGGCGCCGAGGACGGCGGCGATGGCTCCGCTGGCGCCGATCATGGGGGTGATGGAGTCGGTGTCGATGGCGACCTGGAGGAGGGCGGCGCCGATGGCCCCGACGGCGTAGAAGAGCGCGTAGCCGATGTGGCCGAGGGCGTCTTCGACGTTATCGCCGAAGACCCAGAGGTAGATCATGTTGCCGAGCAGGTGTAGCCAGCCGCCGTGGAGGAAGGCGGCGGTGAGGAGCGTGGCGGGTTCTTCGAGGCCGGAAGGGCTGCTCCACCAGTCGCTGATCTGCTTCGGGACGACGCCGTAGTCCTGGAAGAAGGCGTTGACGTCGGCTTCGGTGGAGAGGGTGAGTTCGTAGATGAAGACGGCGATGCAGGCGAGGATTAGCAGCAGGTTGACGATCGGGAAGCGGCGGCTCTGGATGGTGTCGGTGACGGGGAACATGGACGGGCGCTAGCCCTTGTGCCAGGAGGTCTCGGGCTTGCCGTCGGCGGCGTTGACGTAGCGGGCGAGGGCGAAGAGGAGGTCGCTGAGGCGGTTGAGGTAGCGGAGGAGGTCGGGGTTCACGGGCTCTTGGTGGCCGAGGGTGACGACGGAACGCTCGGCGCGGCGGCAGACGGTGCGGCAGAGGTGCAACAGCGCGCCGGCCTGCGAGCCCGATGGGAGGATGAATGTTTCGAGCTGGGGGAGGCTGGCGTCGAGCTCGTCGGTGAGAGTTTCGAGGGCGGTGATCTTGCGGTCGGGGTCGGTGAACATCTGGCCGAAGGCGGCGGCTTTTTCGCCGGCGGTCTCGCTGGCCAGCTCGGAGCCGATGTTGAAGAGCTCGTTCTGGATTGAGGTTAGTTCGGTGATGAGGCGCTGGTCGGTCAGGAAGGCGATGGCGACGCCGATTGCGGAGTTGAGTTCGTCGACGTCACCGTAGGCGGCGACGCGCGGGTGGTCCTTGGGGACGCGTCCGCCGCCGAAGAGTCCGGTGAGGCCGGTGTCGCCGGAGCGGGTGTAGAGCTTGGACCGGGAGTTTTCCGCCATCTGGCGAAATGTTACGCCTGACGGTCGGAGGGCGCTAGCGGCGCCTGCGGTGAGAGCGCAGCGCTCGTCAGCTGTTGAAGTTATGCTGTGCTGCCCGCCCGCCCGCCCCGGGATGTAGTAAAGATTCCGGGGGACACCCCCGGAGCCTCGGCAGAGGAGGGCTGCGGCCTCCTCTGCACTCCCCCGCTGGCGCTTCGCGCGGTGGGCGCACCTGTCGGAGCTTGATGGCTGGCGTTATGCGGGTGGTGGGCGGAGGGGGTTGGTCGGCGGTCTTCGCTAATCGGGACCGGTTAAGCGCTTCGACGTTTACGACGGCGACTGGGATTCTCTGAGCTGCCAGGGCGGAGGAGACCATGCATTAGTAGCCGCCGCTGGCTTCGAGGACGACTAGAGATGACCCTTTCAGGTAGCTCGCGAGCGCCTGGATCCGGCGCTTGTCGTTGGGCCAAGTCAACACCTGCCCGTTGTCGCTTGTTGCGACGTCAAGCGATGCCTTGCAGACGTCGATGCCGACGAAGACTTCATTCACTTTAGAACCCAATGCGTACCCCTTTCTTGCTATGATTTCCCG
>JANLRX010000087.1:0-5344 GCA_031362025.1 Chloroflexota bacterium | reverse complement strand
CCCCTTGAAGTTCGCGGCCGTCTACCGGTTATGAAGCACAAGACACTAACCGTTCGCTCCGTTTGGCACCTCGGTGTTTTCGCCGCGGCTCTGTTCGCGCTCACCATCGCCTTCTCGACACCTCCCGTGCCGGTCTCCGCTCGCAACGGGTTCGTCGTTGCCATCGACTCGGCGGACGTGCCTCCGGGCGGCGCCGTCGCGGTCGAACTCAACATGGTGGCGCCGGAGCCCGGCCTCGGCTCGTACGCCATCGATGTCGTTTACAACGACTCCGCGGTCGTCCTGGCGTCCTGCCAGTCGATGCTCGGCGGGTGCAACAAGGTGTACGGCGAAGGGATCGTCCGCATCGTCGGCGTCCCGTTCTCACCGATCGTGGGCGAGCGGACGCTAGCCACGCTCGTCTTCGAAAAGACCGGCGGCGGCAACACTGACCTCGATCTCCAGGCGGCCAACCTCTACGACGGGGCCGGCGAGGACATCGCACAAGGAGCAGACGTCCAGGACGGCAGCATCGACTCCGACTTCACTGAACTCGATATCCCGCTCGGCGACGCCAACTGCGACGGCCGCCTTAACGCCACGGACCCGATCCGCATCCTCACCGAGAAGGCGGGCGGGACGGCGAGCGCCTGCCTCCCCTACGGCGACTTCAACTGCGACGACCACGTCGACACGTTGGATGTGATCGCGCTGCTGATGGAGTTCGCGGACTTCGACTCGCCCACCAGCTGCTAGCGTTTGACAGACCGCCCTTCGCGGCGGAAAATCGGCCCTATCCGGGTGCATTGGAGGCGGGTGCGTGAGCGTCGGCGATGGGCTTCGAAAAAATCTCTACTTTTGGCATTGGTATCCCCGCTTGCTCTGCGAGGGGCTGACCGACGAGCAGCTGCACTGGCAGCCGGACGCGCATCCCAACCACATGACGTTCGCCATGTGGCACGCCTACCGCTCCGAGGACGAGATCATCCACGGCCTGCTCATGCAGAAGCCTTCTCTCTTCGTGCGCGACGCCTGGGCCTCCCGCCTGCCCGTAGCGGATCCGGGTGACCCACCGTTCGGGACAGGCCTCAATCGGCAGCAGATCGCCGCCGTTCACGTACCCCTCACCGACCTGCTGGACTACGCCGACGCTGTGTGCGCCGCGATTCAGGAGTACGCCGATGGCCTGAGCGAGGCACAAGGCGCGGAGATGATCGATCTCCCGTTCTTCACGCCTGTCTACCCGTCAATGGACCGCGCCAGCCGGGCCGAGGTGCTCACGTTCTTCTGCGTTGGCCACACGGCGGAGCACCTGGGCGAAGTCCAGTACATCAAAGGACTGCTGGGCCTCACCGGCGCTCCGCTCTAGCCCACCATGCGCACCTGGTCCGCCGCTCTCCTCTCGCTCGCTGTCGCCATCGCCTTGGCGCTGCTTCCGGCGCCGACTACACGCGCCGAGCCTGATGTGCCCCCGCACGTCCCCGGCGAAGTCGTCGTGCGCCTGGCGGACGGTCAAACCCCCGATAGCGTTGGCATCGACGCGTCACGGGTGCGTGACTACTCGCTTGAAGGCGGGTTCGTAACGGTTGCCGTGGCCGAAGGCACCGAGGCGGCCGCCATCACCGCGATCGAAGGGCAGCCCGGCGTGGCCTATGCGGAGCTGAACACGCTCGCGCAGCCCGCCTTCGTGCCGGACGACACCGACTACCCGAAGCAGTGGGACATGGAGATGATCGGCCTCGAAGACGCGTGGGACCTCACCCGCGGCGAAGGCGTGACGATCGCCGTGCTGGACACCGGCGTCGCCTTCGAGGACTACCAGGGCTTCGGGCGCTCACCTGACCTCCAGAACACGTTCTTCATCGACCCGTACGACGCCACCACCGGCACCACCCACCCGAACGATACGAACGGCCACGGCACGCACGTCACCGGCACGCTGGCCCAGGACACGGACAACGGCTTCGGGACGGCGGGCGTTGCCCCCGGCGCGGCGATCATGCCCGTCAAGGTCTGCGCCGCCTACGGTTGCTCCGCCGACGACATGGCAGAGGGCATCTACTGGGCGGTGGACCACGGCGCCGACGTCATCAACATGAGCCTCGGCGGCCCCAGCGTGACCAACGTCGAGCGCGAAGCCTACGCCTACGCTGAGGAGCACAACGTCGTCGTCGTCGCGGCGGCTGGCAACGGCGGCGCGGACTTCACCGGCGACAACGACCTGGACTATCCCGCCGCCGTGAAGACAGTGGTCGCGGTCGGCTCTGTGGACATCCTGGAAAGCCGCGCGGGTTACTCAAACTGGGGCAACGGCGAAGGCCCCGCGCACACCCACGTCATGGCCCCTGGCGGCGACATCCGCCAGGACATCGATCAGGACGGCAGCCCCGACGGCGTCCTCCAGAGCACCTACGCGCACAGTTGTGGTTCCGCGGAGAGGGACTACAAAGTGTTCAAGGGTTGCTTCTACCACGGAACCTCAATGGCCACGCCGCACGTCGCCGGCACCGCGGCCCTGGCCCTCTCCTACTTCCCCGGCATGACGGCCGCCGATGTGCGACAACTTCTCGCCTGTACCGCCAAAGACCTCGGGTTCATCGGCGAGGACTCGACCTACGGCAGCGGACTCGTGCAGGCAGACCGCGCGCTCATCGACGACGACGGCGACCACAAGCCGGACTGCATCGAGCCCGCCGTTGAATTCACGGCCGTCATCGGCGACGCCTCCGTGGTGCCGAACGGCAATACGACCATCGGATTGTGGGCGCAGATCACCGGCGACGGTGTCGAGCGCTACTCCGTGACCATCGCCTACGACCGTGAGGCCCTGCGGTTCAAGCGCTGCGAGACCCGTGACGGCGTGACCTGCTGGGTCAGCAGCGGCAAGGTCCAGTTCCGGGCCGTTTCCGACGGCGCGCTCACAGGATCGTTCCGCATCGGCGACATCGAGTTCCAGGCGATCGGCGACGTGGACACGACGGCCACCCTCGACGGGAACGCCAGCGCGGCGCAGTTCTACCCATCGCAGCTTGAACCGAAGATCACCGTTGACGACGGCCTCATCACGATCCGCGAGGTGCCAGAAGCGCGGCCGGGCGACAGCAATTGCGACGGCGTCATCGGGACGCCCGACATCGTCGCCTCGCTGGGCACCTACGCTGGGATGTGGGACCCGTTCTGCGCTGTCTACGCCGACACGAACTGCAGCAACGACGTGGACCTGGGCGACGTCCTGATCCTGATCACATACCTGGCGAGGATCGGCCCGGCGCTGCCCACCGGCTGCCCGGTCCCGTCTGCCACCGAGTAGCGTCTAGCCGCGTCGCCAGCGGCGGAACGGCCGCGCGAAGATCCCGCCGAGGAGCGCGCCGCGGGCATCCGGCCAGACTTCCGTCAGAAGCTCTGCCTCTTCCGTGCCCGTCTCCTTGTGCCCGAACCGGGACCGCGTGTACGAATCCGCGAGCGCCGGCCACTCGTCCACGCCCCGGAAGCGCCTGGAGAGCAGGAGTGCGTAGTCGTGCGGGGTCTGCCCCGGCTCTGGCGGCAGACCACCCCAGGAGGCGAGCCGTACCGTCTTCTCCCACAACTGCTCGGGATACGGCAACCCGGCGACCGAACGCTGCCACCCGAAGAAGATCGCGCCGAGGATCAGCACGATGAACATCGACACCGCCGACAGCAGCCACGGGGACGTCGAGCCCTCGGAGTCGCTGAAGAAAGCGCTGGAAGGAACGCCCTGGCCAATGTCCACGCCTTCCGGCGGGATGAAAGCGCCTTCCGACGCCGACACCGGGAGCTGCGAGAGAAGGTCCTTGATCTCGTCCCGCTGGGTCCGGTTGTCCTGGATCAAAGTGTCGCTCTTCACCGGCGCGATCACTTCGTCACGGCTCGGCGTGGGGTTGAAGGGCACCCAGCCGTGGCCGGGGAAGTACACTTCCGGCCAGGCGAAGGAGTCCGCATCACGCACCACGTAGGCGCCGTTGTCGTCCACGTCGTCCGTGCCGACGGCGAAACCAACGGCGAGGCGCGTGGGGATGTGCATCGACCGCAGCATTACCACCATCGCCGAGGCGTGGTAGTCGAAGTAGCCGCGCCGGAGGTCGTTCAGGAAGTAGTCGACGGGGTCGCGGTCGGCCGGCGTGTCCGGGATGTCGTAGTCAACCGGGAACTCTCGCAGGTACGCTTCGATCGCTTTCGCGGTGTCGTACGAGTTCGTCGCCTCCGCGCTGCTGCTGATAAAGGACGCCAGGGCGCTCACCCGCGGCGGCATCTCCGGAAGCTGCAGGTACTGGTCCAGCACCCAGTCGGGGTACTCGCCTTCAGCCGCCTGCAGGGCCGCCGGGTCGATCGTCGGAACGAACGCTGTGACCTCGTACGAGCGGTTTCGCTTGATCCGCTCGCCTGGGTCTAGCCCAACGACTTCGTCCAGCGACCCGTACTTGTCCAGCCGCAGGATCTCGACGTATTCGACGGTCTCGTATGTTGGGTCCCGCACAACTCTGAGACCGACCATGACCTCAGGGTCCAGGCCCGCCAGAATCTCTTCGTCCGTCATGTACCGCCCGTCGGCCGGAAGTGCAGGCCTTATGCGGTCCACGGTGCCGGAAGGAACGTTAGCCGTTAGGCCGCGGTTCACGGACAGCGTCTCGCCCGGCGTGAACACGATCGTGCCGACGACGCTCTTCGCCGTCAGCTCGATGTGCAGCGGCACCACCAGCCCGGCGACTTCCTCCTCCGCGATGGCACGGCGCATGCCGCCGACTGCGCCCGTGCCCTGCGGCAGAGCGACTTCCCGCCGCTCGCCGGTCGTCCAGCCGCCGACGCCGTATTCGTCGTAGACGCTGCCGCGGAGCAAGAACGGCCCCCGGATGCGCGGATCAGTGGAGCTAACGGCCAGCAGGTCGCGGTCGCCGAGGCTGATCTGCCCCTGGAACGGCAGCACCCCGGAGTAGCTGTGAATCGGGATCACCTTGTTGGAGCGCAGCGGCCCCGCCAGCCGCACGAAGTCCGTGCCGACCTTCAGCGCCTCGTCGATGCCCTGCTGTACCGGCGCCGGGGTGCTGAACGGCCCGGACGGCATCAGCCAGGCGAACGAGATCAGCCCGATCAGCGCGAACACCGTGAAGTTGATGAACGTCAGGTTGATCAGCGGCGGATACTGCGTGCCGTCGATCCGCCAGCGCCGGATCAGCGCCAGCAAATTCGTCTGCATCACCAGCAGGAACCCGAACAGCATGTAGAGCACGATCGAACCAGTGAGGTTGTCCCCCACCAGGATCAGGTCCAGGAAGAGCGCCACTCCGCCCGGGATCACCCCCAGCCAGGCGTTGTGCCAGCGGTACACGCTCCACGCAAAGAGCGCCAC
>JANLRX010000058.1:0-2322 GCA_031362025.1 Chloroflexota bacterium | reverse complement strand
GATGCGGCGCTTGCGCTCGTCCATCATGGGGAAGAGGAACTTCTTGAAGACCCACGAGAAGAGGATCAGCAGGATGCCGAAGTTTATGAGCTGCGCAACGAGGCCGGGCAGGTTAATGCCCAGCGCGCCGATGCCTTCAGCCTCCAGTAATACAGGTGCCATTAGCTACCTTCCGATGTAACTCTGGTCCGCCTTCGTTAGAACACGAACCCGATCATGATGGCGACGACCAGTGCGTAGATGCCGATAGCCTCGGCGAACGCGAGACCCAGAATCATGTTGGTCTGGATCACTGGCTGTGCCTCCGGGTTGCGGCCGAGGGCATCCATCGCCTTGCCGACCAGGTTGCCGATCGCCAGCGACGGGCCAACGGCGCCGAGGCCCATGACGAGCGCGGCCGCCATGTACTTCATACCGTCGTCGGTGATGTCGCCACCGGCTGCGGGTGTGGCCTCCTGGAACGCCAGGCGCGCGGCTTCCACCGCCGGGGGGACTAGGGCGAGAAGTGTTTCCATTGTCACAAACCTCCTTGGTGACTGGCTGTCAGACTTTCCTTATTTATCAATGTGCTGCCTCTGTAAGTGCGTCCGAATGACGTTCGAGCCCTTCGCCGCCGTGAGCCTCATCGGGCCCGTGCTCCCCGCCGTGGCCACTCACGGCCATGACGCCGAAGACCAGGGTGAGCATGGAGAAGATGAAGGCCTGGATCGCGCCGACGAAGATCTCCAGGCCGTAGAAGGGCAGCGTAAGAACCAGCGGAGTGAGGAACGTGAACATCAGGATCACGACCTCGCCGGCGAACATGTTACCGAAGAGACGGAAGGTGAAGCTGACGAGCCGCACGATTTCCGAGACAAGCTCCAGGATGCCGACGAAGAAGTCGATCGGGCCTTTGAAATTGATGAACTTGCTGCCGTAAGAGAAGAACCCCAGCGTGCTGACGCCCCACCACTCGACGGCGATGACGGCGATGATCGCGATGGCAAGCGGGGTGTTGAGGTCGGTGTTGATGCCGCGGAAGAGGGGGATCAGCTCGCCCACCTTCTTGTCTTCGGCGACCGCCTTGTCGTACTTCTCCCGGGCTTCTTCGGGCTTATCGAGCTCGATACTGCTCTTGTCGCTCGTCACGCGCAGGTTACCTGGATCGGAGAACCCGATCACGTTGAACGGGCCCAGCTTGTCGAAGATCAACCCCTCGACGAAACCGTTCTCCTCGATCTGGGCCTCCGGGCTCTCGGCGTGGCCAACCCAGCCGATGACGTTAAAGGCCGGTGTCAGCGAGAGCCAGTTGGAGATGACGATGAAGAAGAAGATCGTGGCGACAACAGGGAAGAAGCGGCGCCCGTTTTCTTCGCCGGCGATGTTTGTGACGAGTTGGTAGAACCCCTCCATCGCCGCTTCCATGAAGTTCTGGACCCCACTCGGGACGAGGGTCCACTTGCGGGTGGAGAAGAAAAGGCCGATGGCGATGAGGACGACGATCACCCAGCCGGTGATCATGGTGTTGGTGATCTTGATGCCGCCCACGGTGGTGAGGGCTTCGGCGCGAATGGAGATATGCGGAGTCGGACCCCGCAGGAAGATGAATCCGACGAGGAACATGAGCACGAACCCGAGGATGATGAGTCGCTTAGTCATCGGCTGCTTCCGCTTTGCTCCCTCTGCCTTTGCCGATTGCTTCCATCAGCATCAAATATCCCCCCCAGAAGGCCAGTATCAACCCGCCGAACAGGCCGATCAGGGTGAACACGGGCTTGGTGTCCAACCAGCCATCGAGGGCAACCCCGCCGAAGACTCCGCCGACGATGACGAGGACGAAGTACCATCCCAGTCCCATCAGGCGCATGGCCGGTGAAAGCCTCTGGATCATACGGGGATTCTGGCTTTTCAACTGGCCAGTGCTCTGGCATTGAGAATATTATCACAAACATTTCTTAGAGGCGACAAGCATTTTCTTGCAGACTTTTTCGTCTGTTTTCCGTCGAGCATTTGGAGGGGGAAGCGACCGTGTCGTTTCGCCGTCCAGCGGTTCGACGCGCCGCACAAAAAAACCGGGCTGAGCCCGGTCGGCGGCGGCGGCTCTTCTTTACTTCTTGCCGAAGTCCTCCAGGTCCAACCCTTCGATCACGTCGCGGAAGGGGCTAAGCTTCTCGAGCTCTTCAGGAGATACTTCGCCGGTCGTCTCCATGGCGCCGGTGATCCCGCCGATCTGGCCTTCCTCGTCCAGACGCACGCCGGCCTTCTCCAGAACCGACTCATCGGCGAAGATCGGAACCTGGGCGCGCACGGCGAGGGCGATGGCGTCGCTGGGGCGGGAGTCGA
>JANLRX010000015.1:0-3751 GCA_031362025.1 Chloroflexota bacterium | reverse complement strand
CGCCGGCAAATCGTCCGGCGAGGCTCCGGTGCGTTCGGGGAGTCGCGGGATGAGGGTGCGAAACTCCAGTTCGCGGAACAGCTCTTGCAGCTTCGCCGGGTCGTAGTGGGCATAGAAGTCGGCGGCGTCGAGTTCGAGGGTGGTGGGTGCATCCAGAACGATCGTGGCGAGGAGCTTCGATTGCCGCACTTGGTCGGCGTGCTCGTGGACGAGCGACTGCACCTTCGGCGGTGTGATCTCGTCCACGTGATCGAGCATGTTCTCGATCGTCCCCCACGTGTCGATGAGCTTGACCGCGGTCTTGTCGCCGACGCCGGGGATGCCGGGGATGTTATCGGAGGTATCGCCCTTCAGCGCCTTGAGGTCAGGCATCTGCTCCGGCATCACGCCGTAGCGCTCCTTCACATCCTCGGGGGTGATGAACAGCTGGGAGTCGCGCTGGTAGGGCCGGTACATCCAGAGGTGCGTGTTCCCACCCACGAGTTGCGCGATGTCGCTATCCATGCTCACGAGGTACGTTTCGACCCCTTCGCTCGTCGCCTGGCGGGCGAGCGTGCCCATCAGGTCGTCCGCCTCGAAGCCGTCGAGCTCGTAGATCGGCATGCCGAATGTGTCGATGAGCTGGCGGGTGCGGTTCATCTGGCGCGAGAACTCCTCGCGCTCGTCGCCCTGCATCGGCACGCGCGTGGCCTTGTACGTGTTGGTGATCTCGTGCCGGAACGTCGGGCCGGAGCGGTCCAGCGTAACGATGACATGCGTCGGCTTCAGCTCGCCGAACATGTGCAGAAACGTGTTCGCGAAGCCGAATGGCGCGCCTGTCATCTCGCCCGTGGCCCGCACGCGTAGAGGCTCCGCGAGCTGCTTCATCGCGTGGAAGGAGCGGTGGATGATGGAGTGCCCATCGATCAGGACGAGCCGGCGGGACGGGGGGTCAGGGGCCACGTGCGGATTATATCGCGAGGGTGCCGTGTCAGGCGCTTGTAAGTGTCAGCCGGTGCGGGCGACGCCCAGTTGCCGCATGAAGGACAGCGTGTCGTAGTAGGCCGTCTCCTGGGTGATGCGGCCTTCGTCGTCGAACTGGAAGTGGGCGATGATACGGAACTCTAGTTCGCGGCCGGTGGGCTGGATGTTGCGGAAGACGCCCTCGTGCTTGCCTCGAATGGTTAGCTCTATGACCGCAGCGTCGTCGCCGATGGTCCAGCGCGTGATCTCGCGGCGGAGGCCGGGGAAGCCGTCCCAGAGGTGCGTGTAGTTGTCGTCCACGATCTCTTGACCAACATATCGGCGGCCCACGGCGGCGTCCTCGAAAACCGGTGATTCGCGGGTGTACGTGGCGAGGACGCGCACGGCGTCGCGGTCGTTCTCGGCCTCGACGTGCTCGATGAGGCAGGCGCGCATCTGCTCCTTCGTTGGCATGCGCCGATTATACCGTTAGCCCGCGGCGGCGACCTTCTTGCGGCGGCGGGCCGGCTTCTCTTCTTCCTCTTCGTCTTCGGCCTGGCGCTTCTTCGCCGCCGCGACGCTGGCCTTGAGCGCAGTGACGAGGTCGGTGATCTTGGCCGGGCGCGCTTCCTCAGGCGCCGAGAGTTCGTGGCCTTCGAGCTTGGCCTCGATCACCTGCATGAGGGCGGCGCGGTATTCGTCGTGGTACTTCGCCGGGTCGAACTGGTCTTCCAGCAGGTCGATCAGCGCGTAGGCCATGTCCAGCTCGCGCTTCGAGACGTCGACATCTGGGATCTCGGAAGGGAACTCGCGGATCTCGTCCGGGTAGTACAGCGTCTCCATCACCAGGCCGCCATCAGTTGGGCGGAGGGCGCAGAGCTGCTCCTTGTTGCGAATCGAGATCTTGGCAATGCCGGTGAGATGCTTCTCCTTGAGCGCGCGCATGAGGAGCGCGTACGGCTTCACGCCCTTCTCCTCCGGCTCCAGGTAGTACGTCTTCTCGTAGTAGATGGGGTCGATCTCTTCCGCCTTTACGAACGCGGACAGCTCGACGGTGTGCTTGCTCGCGAGGGGCAGCTTCTCGAAGTCATCTTCGGACATCACGACGTACTCGTCGCGGGCGTAGGCGTATCCCCGCTCGACTTCGTCCCACTCGACGGCCTTCTCGTGCTTTGGGCACCAGCGGAGCTGCTTCAAACGCTCGCCGCAGTCCTTGTGCAGGAGGTTGAAGCTGATGTCCTTATTTTCAGTTGCCGTATACAGCTTCACCGGAATGCTGACCATCCCGAAGCTGATAACGCCGTTCCAGATCGATCGTGGCATATCTCACCTCATCACCCGTCGTTTGCAAGCATTACCCATGTTACCGGAGAAATTGCTGCACGGAAACGTGATCTGGCACCTGGCGCCCTATCGGAGAGGTGACGA
This sequence comes from Chloroflexota bacterium, assembly GCA_031362025.1. GTDB lineage: Bacteria > Chloroflexota > Dehalococcoidia > SM23-28-2 > RBG-16-64-32 > DATKKM01. Next base: position 1,381 of record JANLRX010000015.1, on the reverse strand, counting down.
TTTCCGAGGTCGGCGCGATATCATATCCGCCACACACGAGAAGGAGCCGACGCATGAACCGAGACGAAGCCTGGGAGATCCTCTGCGAATACACGAAGGGCGAGCCGCTGCGGAAGCACGGGCTGGCGGTGGAGGCGGCGATGCGCGCCTACGCCCGCAAGTACGGCGAAGACGAGGAGACGTGGGGCATCGCCGGGCTTCTGCACGACTTCGATTTTGAGATCCACCCGACGGCGGACCGGCACCCGAAGGACGGCGCACCATTGCTACGGGAACGCGGTGTGCCGGAGGAGATCGTGCACGCGGTGCTCTGCCACGCGCCCTACCTCGAGGCGCTGGGAGTGCAGCGGGAGAACATGATGGACCGCGCGATCTTCGCCGTGGACGAGCTGACGGGGTTCATCACGGCGGTCGCCCTCGTCCGGCCGAGCAAGAGCATCCACGAGGTGGAGGTGTCGTCGGTCAGGAAGAAGATGAAAGACAAGGGGTTCGCGCGCACCGTGAACCGGGAGGACATCACCGGCGGCGCGGAGGTGCTCGGCGTCGATCTCGACGAGCACATAGCGTTCTGCATCGAAGCACTGAAGCCGGTCGCGAAAGAGCTGGGGATAGCCGGCGTTTAGAAGTACGCGTCGCGGACGCTGAGGATCATCTGGACGTAGTCCTCGGTGTCGGGGTAGAAGACGCCCTGCTGCGTCGGCGAAAGGCCCTGGTAATACGAGGCGACTGTGTCGTGCACGTTCCCGCCGGTCGCGTCGAGCAGGATCGCGAGGTACTTCACGCCCATCTTGATGTTGTCGTACGCGCTCACGTCCTCGTACATCTCGTAGCCGAAGACATCTTGCTCCAGCCAGAGCGCGGTGCCGGGCATGATCTGCATCACCCCCTGCGCTCCTGCCCAGCTCAGCGCGTACTGATGCCATCCGCTCTCCACGGTCGCCAGTGCCTTCACCAGCCGCGGATCGACGCCATACGCGTACGAGAATTCTTCGATGATCGCTTCGACGTCCGGGTCATAGGGTTGTGGCGGGAACGCCAGCGGTGTGAAGTGGTTCTCAGGCTCGACTTCGGCGACGACCTGTTCGCCCGGCACACCGGGGATGTTCAACCTCGCGCCGGTCACGATCACGTCCCAGTTCTCGATCCCGTTCGCGGCTGCAAGTGCGCCCGGCGTGACCTTTTGCGCCGCGGCTATCGTGCCCAGCGTATCGCCCGGCTGCACCGTGTACGTACCACCCCCGTCGGCAGTCACCACAGCGTCGTCAGGTCCGGGGAACAGGAGCTCTTGTCCGGGAAAGATCAGGTCCGGGTTCGATAAGTGGTTGAGGTCTGCAACCTCGTCCACCGTGACCATGTAGACCTGCGACAGATACGAGAGCGT